>JAJZPA010000184.1 GCA_021811425.1 Bacillota bacterium
AACCAACGCAAGGTAAGGTACGATACAGCAGATACCACGATCGAAGCAAAAAACATGGCGACTAATGGTCGTAAGGCCCGTGTTTTCAAGTGGGAAAGATGAACATTCAACCCCAGCCCTACCATAGCAGCTGCTAAGAGAAAGGCGGCAACGGTGGAGATGCTGTTTAAGACGGTCAGGGGAATGGACAGATAAGTTCCCATAAGGCTTGTCAGCAAAAACCCAAACAGGAACCAGGGGAACGGAGTGCTCTTCTTGCTCTCAGAAGTGCCTTTGCGGCGCATCCAAGCAGCCAGAACAAAACTCAAAGGCAGTATCAAAAACACCCGACCTAACTTAGCCAACAATCCCTCCGCCAAAGCTTCGGCCCCGGCGGGTGCGGCCGCTGCCGCGACATGGGCTATCTCATGGAGACTGATTCCACTCCAGATTCCGTATTCCACGGTGCTCAAGGGAAGATAGGGACGTAAAAAGGTATACGCTAAGGTAAACACAGTACCCATAAGGGCTACGATTCCCGCGCCCATGGCCGTGTCCTCATCATCTGCATTGAGAATTGGCGCCACCGCGGCGATGGCGGCCGCCCCGCAAACTCCTGTTCCGATACCTAGCAGCAGTGAAAGTTCTTTTTCCGCCCGTATGAATTTGGCCAACGCCAGCGTTACGGCAATGGCCAAGATGATGGTCAGCGCACCGTGGAGTAAAAGGGGAAATCCCTTATGTAACACGATATCAATGTTCAGCTTAAACCCATAAAGAATGATGGCAAAACGCAGGATTTTATGTCCCGAGAAGCGGATCCCTTCCCGCAGGGGCTCGGGATAACCCAGCAGATTACGGTAAAGGATTGCGATCAGGATCGAAGTAAGCATGGCCCCGACACGGTTAACCCCTGGGAGATTGGCCAAAGCCGTACCGGCTGCAGCCACTGCCATGGTGAACAAAATGCCCTGGATAAACAAGCGCCAGGATGCCGACACGGGTACGTCTGTTTTCTCTTGGTCCTGAAAATTCCCTGATAGATAAAGTACTTTCTCTTTCTCCGATAGTGACATCTTATACCTCCTTGAACGTTTACGATTCCCTTCGAATCATAGGAACACTATAAGGGAAAGAATCGGAAGCGAGCAACATGAATATCTTATGAAGGCGATAGGAAAAACTCATAATTGCGTTTATCGAACCTCTGTGGCCCAAAAGAAGCCCCGTGTTCTTTCTCAGAACACGGGGCTAGATCTTGTCCGCTTTCATCTGCATATGCATTTGATTCCATAGCGTTAAGCCGCCAATGGTTCGCATGCATCATGACAATGGGATTTAATCGACTAAAAGCAATTTTGCTTCCGTCGCGGCCTGTATCGCTTCGAAAGTTACTCCGGGAGCCATTTCCCGAAGAACCAGACCTTGGGGAGTAACCTCCATCACACCCATATCGGTGACAACCAGATTGACCTGACGGGCGGCCGTCAAGGGCAACGAGCATTTCTTCAGCACCTTTGGAGTGCCGTTCTTGGCAGTGTGTTCCATGGCGACGATTACCCGGCGCGCGCCGACGACGAGATCCATCGCGCCTCCCATACCCGGTACCATTTTCCCCGGTATCATCCAGTTGGCCAGATTTCCTTCCTCATCCACCTGTAGGGCTCCAAGCACCGTAGCGTCAACATGGCCGCCCCGGATAATTGTAAAGGAGAGGGCACTGTCAAAACAGCTCCCTCCCGGCAGGATGGTGCTGTATTTGCCCCCGGCATTGACCAGATCCGGATCTTCCTGCCCTTCCTGCGGCGAGGGTCCCAGACCTAAAAATCCGTTTTCCGACTGGAGGATGATCGTGATGCCGTCCGGCAAGGCGTTGGCCACTTTCACGGGCATGCCGATACCCAGATTCACGACATCTCCCGTTTTGAATTCACGGGCTACGCGGTGAATGAGCCACTCCATCCGTTCCGCTTTATCCATGCTGGACGACCCCCTTTGGCTTTGCTTCAACCAGATAATGCACAAAGATACCCGGTGTCATGACCTCATCCGGATCAATTTCTCCGAGAGGGACGATTGTTTCAACTTGTGCAATCACGGTCTTGGCTGCGGTGGCCATCACGGGATTAAAATTGCGGGCTGCACGCCGGTAGACTAAGTTTCCGGCCGGATCCGCTTTGTAGGCCCTCAGCAAGGCGATATCCGCACTGAGAGGGAGTTCCAGGAGATATTCCTTAGCGTCGATGCTGATTTTCTGTTTTCCCTCCTCGACGATCGTTGCAACACCGGTAGGAGTCAGAAATCCTCCCAAACCGGCTCCTGCAGAGCGTATTTGCTCCACGAGAGTGCCCTGGGGCACGAGTTGGACTTCAAGCTCGCCCGCCAGCATCTGTTTCCCTGTTTCCGGGTTCGTTCCAATGTGGGAGGCGATCACTTTGCGCAAGCATCGGTTCACAATCAGTTGAGACAAAGCGTCTCCGAGAATTCCCGTGTCATTGGCAATCAGAGTTAAATCTTTAACACCACGCCGGGCTAACAACTCCAAGATTTGATCCGGCGCTCCGGAACCGATGAACCCTCCGACCATCACGGTCATCCCATCTTCTATTATATTCACTGCTTCTTCAAGTGGAATTTGTTCCACCACGTTCGAGCCCTCCTTCGGTGTTTGCGTATGTGAAAAGGCGGGTCGCAGGCTCACGCGCCGCGGCCCGCCCAGATCTTGAATCCCTGAGCAAGAAACCCTAGAACACAGGCGGAAGATAAGGCAGGGTATTGGCCAACAGCCAGAGCATAAAGATGACCACAGGCGCGTGGAAAATCAGCTGCAGGATCGAATAGCCTGCCAGATCCCTGGCCCTCACGCCCATCAAGCCCATCAAGGGCAACATCCAGAAGGGATTGATAAAGTTGGGCAACGCTTCAGCGGCATTATAGACCTGCACGATCCAGCCCATATTCACATGAAGTTGCTTCGCTGCTTCCAGAACATAAGGAGCTTCCACGATCCATTTTCCTCCACCGGAAGGCAGGAAGAGTCCCAAGATAGCCGAATAGATACCGACGATTGGTGCCAGGGTATTGTGGTTGGAGATGGAAACAAAGAATTTCATGAGGACATCGTTTAACCCTGAACCCATCATGATTCCGAAAATTCCGGCATAGAGCGGGAATTGGATTAGCACTCCACTGGTAGCGGGTACTGCTTTGGCTGCCGCGTGCAAAAAGTTCCTGGGTGTCCAATGCAGAAGCATCCCGAGCATCAGAAACATAAAGTTATAGGTATTTAGATCAAGGGCTGCCAGGCCGCCTTTGGTCGCGAAAGTATAAGCCAGATAAACCACTCCGAGAGCGACCAGGATCAAAGATAAGATCGGGCTATATTCCAGGCGTTCCGCAGGTTTTTCCGGTTTTCCCGTCGGATAGGAAATGTCACCATATTGAATGCCTGCTGCTTCTGCTGTTTTGGCTTTCTCGGCCGATGGAGCGGAAAAATAGGCAATCCCTACGGAGAGAACGACTAAAACGATGATCATGACCAGGTTTTGCCAGGTGAAGATCGTTTGAGACATGGGAATGGTGCCGCTGATCTTCAAAAGCGCTGGGGGAATAGAAGTCTTAGTTGCCATAAGCAAGCTGGCAGACGATGATAAGCCTAAGGCCCAGATACTCCCGAGTCCCAGGTATCCCGCTGCGCCGATGGCCCGATAGTCAATTCCCTGGACACGTTTACTGACTTCCTTGATCAGGATTCCGCTGAAAATAAGACTAAATCCCCAACTAATCAGCGAAGCAGCCATGGCAAAGAAAGCAACAAAGGCAATCGCTGTTTTGGGGGTTTTCGGAATCGTGGCCAAGGTTTCGATCAAACGGTGTACCGGTTTGGAAACCGCGACGATATAACCGGCGATCACCACGAAAGCCATCTGCATCGTGAAGGGAATCAAATCCCAATAATGCGAGCCAAAATCAATGGCAACTTTTTGCGGACTACGACCCATCAGCAAGGCGGCTGCGGCGACAATGATCACTGCCAGGATCGCAAAAACATAGGCGTCAGGAAACCAGCGCTCACTCCAATCTGCCAGGGAAACACCCATCCTGGCTAAAAGGCCATTTTGTTCATCTTCCTTACGTTCTAAACTCATCAGAACAACCCCTTTCGTCTTTTTCAGATTTTACTGAATATAACGCTAAAAACAGGCTTATGGAAACATGCGCATCACCCCCTTCGTCCACTTAGAATGCAATTCCTGTTCCAGCTCACAGCAGCCCTGACCGTCCGAAACCAACAAAAAACACCCGCTCTCAGACGAGGGGTGTGTAATTTTTTCACAGCAGCCGTGCAGGGTTTGCGCAGTGATGTGGGGGGTTAGAGATGGTAATCCTGAATCTTGTAGATGAGGGCACGGCGCGAAATCTGCAAGAGGTTGGCAGCGTGCGCTTTATTGCCTCCGGTGATGGCCAGGGCGTCCGCGATATGTTTTCTCTCGGTCTCGGCCAAGACCTCCCGCATCGAGCGAAAGGGAAGCCGGGGGGTTCTATGACTTGCTCCGGCTCCCTCACCTGTTAAATGGAGGGGGAGATGCTCCGGTAGAATGACTTTAGTGTTGCTCATGATCAGAGCGCGTTCAACCGCATTTTCTAATTCGCGCACATTGCCCGGCCAAGGATAACGCCGAAAGATTTCACTAACCTCGGGTGAAAAAAGGATCCCTTCCTTATCCGTCCCAGCGGCGAAGCGATGCAGGAAATAATCGGCCAAGAGCACGATATCATCGCCGCGTTCGCGCAGGGGCGGAAGATACAGGGTTACGACATTGAGACGGTAATAAAGATCGAGGCGAAAACGTTTTTCCGCGATTTCCTGGGTTAAATCACGGTTGGTTGCGGCAATCACCCGGACATCCGCACTCAGCGTTTTGGTGCCCCCGACGCGTTCAAATTCGTGCTCCTGCAAGACTCTCAAGAGTTTCACCTGCAGACTCGGGCCCATCTCGGCAACCTCGTCCAGGAACAACGTCCCTCCTTCAGCCAGCTCGAATTTCCCCGGTTTTTGATTCCAGGCTCCGGTAAAAGCGCCCTTTTCATGTCCGAAAAGTTCGCTTTCCAATAAACCTTCCGGAATCGCTCCACAGTTAATTTGCAGAAAGGGCTTTTGCCAACGTTCACTGCTATAATGAATCGTTTTGGCCACCACCCCTTTGCCGGTTCCACTGTCTCCGGTCAACAACACGGTGACCGTGGAATTGGCAATGCGCCCCACATCTTTGTAGATTTCTTGCATTTTCGGGCTTTCCCCGATCAGCTTGGCGTTGCCTTCCACCTCTTCGCTTAAGGCCTTCACTTCGCGGGCCAGCATGTCCACTTCACGGGCGAGTTTGCGCATTCTGAGGGCACGCTCGACCAGGATCCGGACTTCTTCCACATTAAAAGGTTTAGGGATGTAATCGAAGGCACCTCGTTTCATGGCCTCTACCGCCATTTCCGCACTGCTGAAGGCTGTCATCAAAATGACGGGTAGATCAGGTTGTTCTTGATGGATTTCATAGAAACACTGTAACCCATCCATTTGAGGCATGCGAATGTCGAGCAAAACGACCTCATAATCTTTTTCCCGGACTTTCTGCAAGGCATCGACCCCGTTTTCTGCGGTATCGACCCTGAAACCGGCTTTTTGTAAGACGGTTTGCAGGATCAGGCGCAGACTCAACTCATCATCCGCCACCAAAATAGTTACGGCCTCCGACATATGGAACCATTCCCCCTTGATCCACTTATGATCCTTCCGGCTCATAGGGTAAATAAATGGAGAAAACACTGCCGACGTCCCTTTCGCTCTGAACCCGAATCGTCCCATGATGAATTTCGATGATCTTGCTGCTTACGGCCAGCCCCAACCCGGTACCGCGATCCTTGGTTGTAAAGAACGGATCGAAAATACGGGGTACATTTTCG
>JAJZPA010000185.1 GCA_021811425.1 Bacillota bacterium
TATCCGTAAAACGCTCCATTTAGTATAAATTATACATCTTTTTGCGAACGTTGTCTTGGCAGTTAGTTTTACACTTGGTGCAGTGGAAACGGTTGCCTTAAAAGCCAAGCTGTGCTAGGCTATAACTATT
This sequence comes from Bacillota bacterium, assembly GCA_021811425.1. Taxonomy (GTDB): domain Bacteria; phylum Bacillota; class Desulfitobacteriia; order Desulfitobacteriales; family Desulfitobacteriaceae; genus JAJZPA01. The sequence goes on from JAJZPA010000185.1 coordinate 131, forward strand.
GCTTGACAATGGGTAGGGAGGATTACGTATGGACAACAACAAGTATGAAGAACAGGGCCACAGAGGAATTGTCACGGTGTTAGGCCGCGATCAAATCGGGATTATTTCCTGGGTCAGCACACGGCTTGCAGAGTATTCCATCAATATTCTGGATATCAGCCAGACTATTGTTCAGGGTTTTTTTACTATGATGATGGTTGTTGACTTAACCGGCTCGACAATGGGTGTGTCCGAGTTGGCAAACACGCTTGGGGGAGAGGGAAAAACACGTGGACTGCAAGTGAACGTCCAGCATGAAGATGTCTTCACATTTATGCATCGGATTTAGGAGGTAAAACGATGACCATCACTTTTGCACCCCAGGAAATCTTGCAGACCATTGAAATGATTCGCAATGAAAATTTGGATATTCGCACGATTACCATGGGGATCAGTTTGCTTGATTGTGCAGGGGATGACATTAAGGTCGTGGAACAGAAGGTCTATGACAAGGTCGCCCGCAAAGCCGGACACTTGGTTGAAGTTGGGGAACAACTCGCAACTCGTTACGGAATCCCGATCGTGAATAAGCGGGTCTCGGTGACCCCAGTAGCACTAATCGGCTCTGGGTTTAATCCCGAAGAAATGGTTCGGGTCGCTAAGGCGTTGGATCGGGCCGCAGATACCGTTGGGGTCAACTTCTTAGGCGGGTTTTCGGCACTGGTGCAAAAGGGCTTTACCCAAGGGGATGAGGCCCTGATCGAAGCGATTCCGCAAGCCTTGGCAGAAACTAAGTACGTTTGTTCATCGGTAAATATCGGTTCGACCAAAGCCGGCATCAACATGGATGCGGTGTTGAAGATGGGGCATGTTATCCTGGATAGCGCCCGCCGCACCGCCGATCGCGATGGGCTGGCAGCCGCAAAACTGGTGGTTTTCTGTAACGCGCCAGAGGACAACCCCTTCATGGCCGGGGCCTTTCATGGCCCCGGGGAACCCGAATGCGTAATCAATGTGGGGGTTAGTGGTCCTGGAGTCGTGGCTTATGTGGTTAAAGAGAGTCCTGAGGTAGATTTGGGAGAATTGGCCAATCTGATCAAACGGACGGCATTCAAGATCACGCGCATGGGAGAACTGATCGGCCGGGCTGCATCCAAGGAACTGAAGGTTCCCTTTGGAATTGTCGACTTATCTTTGGCACCGACGCCTGCGATCGGAGACAGCGTGGCGGAGATCTTGGAGAACATGGGCTTGGAACGCTGTGGTGCCCATGGAACGACGGCAGCCTTGGCGTTACTCAACGATGCGGTGAAAAAGGGGGGTGCTATGGCTTCCTCGCATGTTGGGGGGCTCAGCGGGGCATTTATCCCAGTTTCCGAAGATTCAGGGATGGTTCGGGCGGTAGAGGATGGAGCGTTGACGTTAGATAAGTTGGAAGCGATGACCTGTGTGTGTTCAGTTGGCTTGGATATGATTGCCATTCCAGGAGATGTCACGCCTGAAACCATCGCGGCGATCATTGCTGATGAAGCAGCGATCGGTATGATCAACAAAAAAACAACTGCGGTGCGCGTGATTCCGGCCATCGGGAAAAAAGCAGGTGAACGGGTGGAATTTGGCGGCCTTCTGGGAGGCGCGCCGGTAATGTCCATCAATCCGTTTTCGGCCAAGCGGTTTATTCAACGAGGGGGTCGGATTCCTGCGCCGATCACGAGTTTGTCAAATTAGATTTTATCTTTGACTGTATTGGCGTTAATTGATTTTGTTGTGTCGGATATCCTGTTTTTGATAGGATGCTCAGCAAGAGACGGTCTTTGAACTTTTGCCAAAGACCATGAATTAAGATAAAATACAAACATAAGATATTTACAAAAGCTTGTTTAACGAGCTTGGGTTATGGAGCGTTATTCTAGTGCACCAATTGACATTCGAAGGCGGGCCTAATAATCCGCCGAGGGCATACCGATGAAGTTCCTGGTGGTGGCTTTCGACGCCCAGTCGAGGGTTGCTGCTGGGAGTTAAGGATGAGGGGGATCCGCAATGGCATGCGGGCGATACCCTTGTCCGTGGAGGCCTAAGTGCGTGGCTTGATAAGGTTACGGCTTAGGGCATGAACCTGCATTAGGAAGGAACTTAGTGCAGTGTAGCCTGCCTTGAGGTGGAAAGGTTGGGAAGGCGAAAGGGGTCTGAGCGGTGTTGGCCGATGCAGTTCAGCCTGCCGGAAATTCTTTTCTGCAAAAGAGGCTAGAATGTCAAGACGTGTGAAGGAAACTTCTAGAGCGTAAAGCATTGGGGATTGAAGTGCGGACTAAGTGGCGATCAAGTTCTGAGATGTGGCGACACCTCAGGCTGGGGGAAAGGGGAAACCGCCTGGCAGGAAACTGTCGGAGCCCAGTGGGAAAACCTACTTGACCTATGCCGCAATATTGACTTGGTGCATCCTAAGACCCGGAAAAAACACCTCTTTAATAAAAGAGGTGTTTTTTGTCCCATCAGAAAGTATAAGTCTGTGGAGGATAAGAAAACTTGCGTCGCCGCCTTCGCCGAACATCCCACCGGGATGTTCGCAGCGCCAGCCGAGTTTTCTTTAAACTCAGGGGCTTACGAGCATAGTTTTACTGAAATAAGGCACATTATTTTGAGGAGGGATGCTATGGAACGCAAAAAGAAAGTTGCAGTGTTATTGAGCCTTAGTAGCTTGCTTGTGGGTACCATTCTGTTCGGAGGGACGCTTCTTGGAGAGGCAAGCCTACAGGAAGGCAGTTCCTCTCATTTTGTTGATACGGCGACGCACTCCGATGCAGAGATCATCTATGACGTAACATCTGCAGACAAGTCTATTGCCTTAACTTTTGATGATGGTCCAGATGAGACAACGGAGAGTATACTCAATGTATTGCAGGAGTATCAGGTGAAAGCCACCTTTTTTGTTGTCGGGGAAAACTGCCGACAACGACAAGAAACCGTGAAACGGGTCTTTCAAAGTGGACACGAGATTGGTAATCATACCTACACTCACCTTAGGTTTCGCGGTAAGACGCAAGAACGGGTTGTTGAAGAAATCGCAAAAACCAATCAAGTGGTTTATGAGTTGACCGGTGAAACACCGAAGTTTTTTCGTCCGCCAGGAGGGACGATTAATGATATGATTAAGGTGGCGGCTAAGCGGGAAAACGTCAAGATTGTTCTCTGGACTGCCGAAGAGGATAGCAGGGACTGGCGAAATCCGGGAGTTTCTTGGATTATCAAGAATGTCACAGAACACGCTAAAGAAGGTTCTATTGTATTACTGCATGACGGTGGAGGGCCTCGCAGGCAAACCCTCCAAGCCCTGCCAACGATTATTAGCATCTTGAAGAAAAAGGGTTACCATTTTGTAACAATCAGTGAGTTGCTTCAAAAAGAAGTCAAAGTTTTGCGCCCTGAAGAGCTCCTGAAGTAGCCTAGCCACTTATGCCACCACAAAGATATACTTTCTGACTGGTATAAAAAAGTGTCAGCCACAAAGGCTGACAAATGAAGAAGAGTGAGAGAAACAAGTCGGGTTTAAAGACATTCTAACACCTCTTACCTCAATTGTCGAGAAAGAAGCGAAACTGTCGAAGGATACTTTTGAGGAAATCCAAGGTACGCGTTAATTTAGGAGTTTTGCAAAGCCGTTGAGCGAAAGGCCACCAGGAACCCGGATACGCTTTAAGGTCAAAGGACTGACGGATGCGGTGACCCTTCCGGGTTCTGTAGTAAATGCTAGAGTATACCCTGTTTGGGTTAACATCGCTAGGGTTGCTGTATTATAGCGCCCTGAAGGATAGCAAAACGCGAACACCGAAATCCCAAGTTCTTTTTCAATCGCGGCTTTGGAGTCAGCCAGCTCCTGTTTGAGTCGTATGGGGGATAGGGTTGTCAGATCATAGTGATGTATCGTATGGCTGCCAATGCTGTTGCCCTCTTGGGCTAAATCCTTAAGGTTGTCCCAAGTCATCATCCCCGAGCCTACGGCAGCTGTCACAACGAAAAAGGTGCCTGTGAAGCCAAACTGACGCATGATGGGCCAAGCGGTTCGATAATTATCCGCATAGCCATCATCAAAGGTAAGCAAAATTGGTTGGGTTGGTAGTGCCGTGTTCTGGGGATTCTGGATAAGGTTGCGGAGGACATCTAAGGAGAGGGTCTGGTAACCATGCTGATGCAGGTATTGCATTTCTTGAGCAAATTGTTGCGGGGGTACACCTAAGGAATTTCCGGGCAAGGACTCAATCGCATGGTACATTAATACGGGAATTCCTCCAGCCGGAAAACCAAAAGTTTTATTGGCTACACGCAGGGAATGGGCGGGAAGGTTGAATTCTTCTTTCAAGGCAGACTCTGCCGCCGGTTTTTCAGCGGATATTTTGCCAGGTTCTCGAACGGATGGCCCATTCGCTGCAGCAGAGCCGTTGGAAGGCGGGTGAATTCGTGCCTTGGCAATGATGACGGCCACCGAGCCTAGGACCAAGAGAAACAGGAATAGCGCCAATACCAACACAAATCGACGGTTGTTTGTCATGGTTTAGACGACCCCTTTGTGAAGTTTGTTTTTTAACACCGATAGTGTAACATAACCGGATGTTCCTGTATATCTAGAAAAAATCAATTATTTTCCTGCAGGGATAAGCAGGAATCTTGAACTTGCTGGCGAATTAAATAATAAACTATTAAATATTATTGCTGAATCTGAGTTTAAACTCAGAACGGGGGACTCTCATTTTTGGGGTGAATCACGCGGGTGCGTGTAGGGCTTACACCTTGTTGCCCGAATCCGTCAGCTAACCTCGTAAGCAGAGAAAGGTGGCAATTTCGTGGGGTTTTCCAGAAAAACGTGGCTGGGCAGCGTGACGCTGTCTGGTTTGCTCTTAGTTGGGAGCATGCCGGCGGCGACAATAGCAGCTCAGTCGGGCCCTGTGTCCGCACAGCGTCTTCAAATTACTCAGATCTCGACCGGAACCTATGCAAAAGTTGTCCATAAAGATTTAAAGTGGGTGCCACAGGACGTGCTTGCTAAACCCGTCGTTGCAGAACCGCAGAAAGCAGCGGTTGTTGTGGCGGTTGCACCAGCGACAAGTCAATCCAAGCCCGCAGCACAGAAACCGGAGGCGGTAAAGAAGAAAGCGGTTCCCCAGCGTCCGGTGCAAGTGGCTCAAGTACCCAGCCAGCAGGCTTCTCGTGGGGGTTCAAGTTCAGACGGGGCGGATCTTGTGAGTTGGGCGCTCAGTCTTCGGGGTGTACCTTATGTGTTTGGGGGTTCAAGCAAAAACGGTTTTGACTGCTCAGGCTTTACCCAATATGTATTTAAGGCGAGCGGCATTTCCCTTCCGCGTACTTCCTATTCTCAGTTTGGGGTCGGCAGTTCGGTGAGTAAGAATCAACTGCAGCCGGGCGATCTGGTGTTTTTCACCACCTATTCCAAGGGAGCATCCCATGTGGGTATCTACGTTGGGGGTGGAAATTTCGTGCATGCCTCCGATAATGGTGTGAGAACCACCAGCCTATCAGAGAGTTATTATGCCAACCGCTATCTCGGAGCTCGCCGGGTTCGTTAGGATCTTTATCTGAATGTGATGGACGCACGAAATAAGTGTCAGTAGCCGTTTGGCTACTGACACTTATTTCGTGCGTCTGAAGAGTCTCTCCGTGAGACAGTAAGAACCGTCCCCTTTGTCTCACTTTGAACGCTCGATCGTGACTATTTTTTCCTTCGTGTCTGGACGAGGTTTTTGGGTACTCTGACGCTCAGGGGCTGGAGCAGCCTCTTCGAAGAGACGGCTTGTCCCCACAAAGCGGGCCCC
>JAJZPA010000186.1 GCA_021811425.1 Bacillota bacterium
CAATGATATCCAAAGCATTTAGGTATACAGGGGTATCAACCATTTTGCCGTTAAAAGAAACGGATGCTTTACCCTTAGCAATACCTTCTTCTTCAAACACTTTCACTACTCCGCCAGCCCATTCAACATCGGCAGGATCAGGGGAATACATGCGATTAGAGGGTTCGATTTGTCCTGGGTGAATGATCATACGGCCTTCATAACCCATTTGACGCCCTTCGGCAACGTTTCTTTCAAAAGCTTCAATATTCTTGAAGTCAACGAAAGGAGCATCGATTGCAACAATTCTAGCCGCACGGCAAGCTACTGCCACATGGGCGCGTCCATATTGTTGTTCAACCCCTTCATTGGTTAACTTTACGCGCATGTCACGGCAATAGTCGACTGCGCCGAAAATAGCATTAACGTTTCGCTTACTAGCTAGGCAACACTCTGCAGCATTGATAATCCCTTTAGCAGTTTCAAGCAACATGGAGATTTTAACGGTTCCTACCTCTAAGCCGCGACGACGCTCGAGTTCCTCAAGTTTCCAATCGAGACGTTGTACGTCAGCAGCACAACCGGTTTTCGCTAAGGTAACTCCACTCAAACCTTCATAAACAATGGCTTCCAGATCATCATTGGTTAATTCAGTTTCCCAGTTATTAATACGAACATAGACTTCTGCACCGCCGGTGCCTGCATATTTGAGGTTTTCGCGGACGATTTGACGAGCAGCTTCTTTTTCAGCGGGTGGAACGGAATCTTCAAGGTCAAGTGTCACAATGTCAGCCGGAAATTCAGGAGCCTTGGCCACCATTTTAGGATTGTTTCCGGGAATATACATTACAGATCTCATAATTGTCATTAGTCTTACCCCCTATAATTTTGGTTTATTTTTTAAGGGTTTAACCCTTGGAATACCTCTGCCCTTACTCTTTAATCTTCTCTTTTAAAATAATTGGAATATCAGTTGGAGTCTCGGCCACGAATCCTCCAGCCTTAGTTATCGCTTCCATTTTACTCTTAGCAGACCCTCGCCCACGCTCAACAATATTTGACGCATGAGAGAATCGCATACCGGCCGGTGCCCATGCCCCCGCTACATAGACTACGAAGGGTTTTGTGAATTGACCCGCTGCAATAACTTCAGCACACTCTTCTTCTTGCGTACCGCCAATTTCGGCATAGACCGCAACGCCTTTTGTTTCTGGGTCAGCTTCGAATAATGGCAGTAAGTCCGCCATGGACGTCCCAAGGACCGGTTCTGTTCCCGTATGAATTACGGTACTTACCCCAAATCCCCCTTCTCGTAGTAACCAAGGAATAGTCCCTGATTGACCACCACTACGGGAGAAAACCCCGATACTTCCCTTTTGGAAGAATTTATTAGCCCATTCTTTGTTTCCGCCGAGCCAGCCTACGACAGCTTCACCTGGTGTAATAATCCCGATCGATCCGGGTCCAAGGAGTCTTGAGCCTTTAGAATTGGCATAGGCTATCATTTCCATAATATCGTGAATCGGAGTACCCTCAACGCAAGGAATAATATTCTTGACTCCAGCATCAACTGCTTCATAAACAGCTGTTTTTAAGATCTTACCTGGTACAAAGATAACACTGAAATCGATTTCCCCTTGCTCACGAACAATCTCTTTGACGGTGTTAAAAACTGGGACTTCATGTACCAGTTCCCCAGCTTTTCCCGGGCTGGTTCCACCGATCACTTTAGTACCGTATTCTTTCATGTATTTTGTCCGGACGGATCCTTCACGGCCCGTTATCCCTTGGACGATGACCTTTGTATTTTTATTGATCAAAATGCCCATTCTTATCCCTCATTTAACATTTTGCTACGTTTGGAACCTAACGCTTGGCTGTTTCTTGATTTTACTTCAATTTCATAACTTGATACTATTGTCGCTTTTGTAGGTACTCATCCAAACCTTTAATAGGAATCTCAATGGTTATGGCGTTGTTACCTTTGGTCTTACAAGCGAGTTCACATGCTAAACACTCAGTTCCCAGACGCAAAACTTCTTCCGCATCGCGATGTGCAACCGAAGCTCTACCTTGGTCGTCAATCCCAAGCAAACCTCTGGCGTACTTTTTGCACGCTTCAGCACATGCCTTAGTCTCACATGTATCACACTTGCTGGTATCGATTTTGACTGTCAGAGTTTTTTCTGCGAATTCCAGCATAGGTTTCCCCTACTTTCGTTAAGATTCTTTTTCGGCTCTGTATTCTTTACTAAGAGCTAAGAGTCTTTGCCCAATGAATTTTGTATCAGTTACATACTCTTTGCCATAAATCTCGATTCTTTTACCCGGGCCGTCAGGAGTCATAAGGTCCGCAAGTCCCGTCCTAAGAATTTCCAGAGATTCATCTTCCCGGTTGCCACAGAGCAGTAGAACGCAGGGTAATCCAGGTTTCTGTGTCGGCAGTACTTCCCTAAGTACCTTAACGATTGCATGGGCATGATGCCACTGTTCCTGATTTGCCATCATAAATCCGCCGAGCAAATAACCGTCGATATTTGGCTGGGACAGAACACACTTGGCAACACGATAAATCTTTGAACCAACGGGGTTACCACTAGTGTCAGCATAGTTAGCGGGCTTAAGACCTACTTGGTTGAGAGCGTCTAGCCCCATCATCGCTGAACCGCCGCCTATAGGATGATAACCAATGTAACCTGGACTTACTTCGTCATAGCCCATATTCATGAGGAACCCGGTACCACGAGCATCGGTTTCTTCGATACTCCACCCGATGAGATCCAATTCTGTAGGCGCGCCAGGCAAATCGCGAGCAATTGAAATTCCGAATTCCGGATGACGGCCCACGGAACTATTGTCAATTTCCATTTTGCAATCTGCGCAAACTAAGCTACCGCTACCTGTCATGATGAATGGGTTAATCTCTAAGGTTTGACAATCATATTTTTTGTAAGCTTGAGAAAGTTTGGTTAGAAAACTTGCGAACTTACTGAGATCTTGAGCCGGAATTCCAGCTCGAGCACAGAGATCAATGGCATCGTAAATTTGTAAACCGTTAATAGGATTGATGTTAACCTTGAAAAGCAAGTCTTCCGGGACACTTTCGATGTCCATGCCACCCTCAGTGCTAAACATGAGCATCGGAGAACGAGCTTCTCTTGCTCCATTAACAACAAATGAGCAATAATATTCTTTTTTAATGTCCAGTTTTTCCTCGATAAGAACCTGTTTAACGGGTACTCCCATGACGTTCTTAGCAAAAATTTCGGTTGCAGCCGCAGCCGCTTCTTCAGGTGTATTAACCAGTTTAACTATTCCCGCCTTGCCACGCCCTCCGGCCTGAACTTGACCTTTAACGGCTACAGCCTTGCCAATTTCCTCAGCAATCTTTTTGGCTTCTTCAGGAGAAGAAGCTACGCGGCCTTCTGGAACAGGCAGTCCTGCTTTTCTAAGCCATTCTTTTCCCTGGTACTCTAAAAATTTTGCCATACGTTATCACTTCCATAATGAAATTTTCTGCAACTATTTAGGTCGCTTAGTGATCATCCCAACCCAAAATTTGATTCCTGCTTAGAAGGTAACTTTCCTTCCCTTTTCGATACTTAGTTAAATTCAGCCAAGCACACCTGTGTAATAACCTAAATCAAGGGAAGGCTCTGAACAATTACCAAATATCAATTAAAAGAGAATTTCCCCTCCCTTCTACGCAGCTCATTTTTTTACTGGGTATTTGTGGGGTTCTTAAAGTTACAACAGAAACGAATTCACTTGTTTTACTATGTGAAACTAAGTTTCATTTTGCTTTAATACCATTATCTATCTTATTCTCTGATTAGTCAATATAAAAAATAGTTAATTTTTCAAAGTTATTTTATAACTTAATTGTTTCAGCAGGTACTGGGCCAACAACTCCAATAAACACGAACCGATCGTTACCTGTATTACGCATGCCGTGAGTTTGCCCTGCTTTAGCAAGAATGGCCATCCCTTTTTTTATGGTTACTTCTTGCCCTTCTCCGGCGAAATATTGACCCGACTCTCCCTCCAGGCAAATCCACACATCATCCGCATTAGGATGTTGATGGAGAAACACCTCTTGCCCCGGTTCTAAACACCACATAGCACCTAAAGTTTTATCTGTCTGGTAAACCATTACTTTCTGCGGGGCGTTAGCATCAAACTGGGCCAGTTCGTTGAGACGAAAAACTCTGTCTTCCAAGGTAACCCTCCTTCAATTAATAGTCAGTATTCTCACCCTCGACATTGAAAATTAATCACACCTGTAGCGCAGCGTCATAAACTTTAAACGATCCTAAGAAGGCCACGCAAAGCTACGCTATAGTTTATCCACGTTGTTATAAGAAATACAGTTCTATGTATAATTAGCTAAACGGAAATTTCGAGATTAGAAACAGAAAATACGCGTAATTTGAGAAAATACCGCTCCAGTGTCAACACCAGAGCAGCATCATAACCCACTTGAAGAAAATCCCTTAAGGAAAAATTATAGGTCGATGACCTTACCTGGGTTAAAGCGATTGCTCGGGTCAAAGCTACGCTTAACCTTTCTAAACGCTTCCATAGCAGCGGGTGTAAACTCCTTATCAAGATACTTCTTCTTGACAAGCCCAATTCCGTGCTCACCACTGATCGTACCCTCGAGATCAAGAGCCATCATACAAAGCGCCTGTTCTGCAGCATGGACGGTTTCAGTTTCCTCTTTATTCCGTTGATCGAAAAGAATCAGCGGATGAAGATTTCCGTCACCGGCATGGGCCACAACTCCGATCGTCACACCAAAATCTTTGGCTACTTTAAGCACTCCATCAATCGCTTTGGGGAAATTACTCCTCGGAACCGTAATATCATTAACACCATACGATGGTCTAACGCGAGCAACCGATCCGAAAGCACTGCGCCTTGAAGTCCAAATTTGATCCACTTCAACTGCCGATTGAGCAACTTTAAATTCCTTGGCAATTGTTTTGGCGATTTTTTCAATCGTTTTAACTTGTCCGTCCATATCTTCCGGATATCCGTCAACCTCAATAATCAGAACCGCTCCGGCGTCACGAGGAATCCCGGCATGGGTAAAATCCTCAGTCGTATTGATCAGCAAATTATCCATCAATTCCAGGGTTGTCGGAATAATACCGGCTGCAACGATATCGGCAACCGTTTGAGAAGCATCTTCAACTTTGTCGTAAATAGCCAGCATGGTTTTCTTGGCTCTGGGCATCGGTATGATCCGGACGAAAACTTTGGTGACCAATCCTAGGGTTCCTTCCGCGCCAACAATGATTCGAGTCAAATCATAACCCGGCTCACTTTGGAAATTACGCCCCCCCGTTTGAATAACTTTGCCATTGGGGAGAACGACTTCCAGACCCAAGATATAATCGCGGGTGACCCCATATTTAAAGCATTTCGGTCCACCGGAACATTCACCGACATTCCCTCCTATGGTTGAGGCCTTAAAGGAGGATGGATCAGGAGGGAAATAGAACTTTTTCTTTTCCAGTTCAACCTGAAGGTCAAAATTGATCACTCCGGGCTCAACGACTGCGACAAAGTTTTCCGTGTCTATTTCATGAATTTTAGTCATTTTCGTAAAGCTAATCACCACAGAATCTTGAGAAGGAATAGTTCCACCACTTTCATTGGTACCGGCACCCCGGGGAACAAGTTTAATATCATGCTCGTTCATTAATTTGACGATTTCAACGACTTGTTCCGTTGTTGTCGGAGAAACAACTCCTAACGCTTCACCCGATAATAACGTGCCATCATAACCATAGGTCAACAGACCAACTTTGTCTGTAACCACGTTTTTCTCCCCAACAATTTCCTTCAGCCGCTTAACAACCGCTTGGCTTAACATATTC
>JAJZPA010000187.1 GCA_021811425.1 Bacillota bacterium
TGTGGCTTTGAAAAAACCGGAGGGGAATTAGGCTCTATGCCTCAGATCAGACTGCTGGGAATTCACAAAACATATAAGTCTGCAGGGCGTGCTACTTCAGCAATCAAGGGAGTCAGCCTGGAAATTGAGAGTGGAGACTTTGTCGCCATCATCGGTGCTTCCGGACATGGTAAATCGACGTTGCTCAATATCCTGGGGTGTTTGGATCAGCCGGACCGGGGGGAGTACTGGATCGGCGAGGAACGGGTAAGCTGGTCCAATCAACAACAGTTGAGTCGCATCAGAGGATCGGTTGTCTCCACCATCTTTCAGGATTTTGAGCTTGTTCCCCATTGGAATGTATTGGAGAATGTTTCCATGCCTTTGCGTTTTCATAATGTTGGCATTGCGGAGAGCAATCTTAAAGCAATGCAAGTCCTTCAGAGGGTTGGCTTACTTAGTCAAGCGGATAAGTTCCCGCATGAACTGTCAGGAGGAGAGCAGCAACGCTGTGGCATTGCCAGAGCACTATGTTCCGCCCCAAGTATTATCTTAGCAGATGAGCCGACCGGAAATTTAGATCCGGCGACAGGAGAATCAATTATGGGCATTCTTAAATCTTTTCAAGCCAAAGGCGTTACCTTAATTGTGGTAACTCACGATATGGCGGTCGCGCAAATGGCTAATCATATTGTCAGGATCAATCAGGGCCGGGTGGAACGGGTGGAGCGTGAATCGTGTTCTACGTCAGTTTAAAGGAATCCTTGCGCAATTTAATTCGCCGGCCACTTCAGAGTTCGTTGGCTATCCTGGGAATTGTCTGTGGGATTGCCGGGGTCTTTTTACTGGGTTCTATTGGCCAAGGTGTCAGTAAAGCGGTTAACCAACAAATTGCCACTATCGGGCCGGGTATCATGTCCGTCGTTCCGACCCCGGTGTCCACACCCGGAAAGAATCAAAGTTCGTTAAATATCAGCGATATTGAGGCCATCAAGAAGGTATTAGCAACTGACGACCTAGTTACCCCAGTTGTCCAACTACCTGTGATTTTTTCCGATAACAGCAATCATGTTTCCGGTTATGAAATAGGTGTGTCTGCTAACTATAGCAATATTCAAGCGCTGACGCTCGTAGATGGTCAGTTCTTCACAGATTCGGATTATAAGAATAAGGTTCCGGTCATTGTCATTACGCAGGATTTATCCAACCAGCTATTCCCCAAAAAGTTAGCCGTAGGTAAAAACATCTTGGTCTCTTATCAACTTTACCGGGTTGTTGGAGTTGTGAAACTACCGGCTGCAGCCCAGAGCACAGGACCCTTAGATTTGGTATTCACTCCGGCTTCTGTCCTATTAAGCCAACAGGGAACCCATCAAATTGCCGGGATAGTTCTGAAAGTTGACAATCCAAAACAAGTCCAGAGCAAGAAAGATGAGATTTTGACGGCAATTATGCGTAACCATCATTTTGAGGTGACTGCATCGGATTTTACAGTCCATACCCAGGATCAAATTCTAGCTGCGGGTAATCAGATGACAGGCCTGATTAACCTGTTTGTGCGTGGAGCTGTTTGGATTACTATTCTATTGGGCGGTATTGGCATTATGAATGTGATGCTGGTGGCAGCCAGAGAACGACAGCACGAAATCGGTATTTACTTGGCTTACGGTATTAGACCGATAATTATCCAGTTGCAATTTTTACTGGAATCTGTCTGGATCAGTACCACCGGGGCCATTTTGGGTATTGTTGCAGGGACTGTAACCGGCTTGATTTTGCAAGTCACTGCGGGAGTTCCCTGGGGCATGAATTGGATTCTCTATGGAGAAGACTTGTTGATCGGAATTTCACTAGGTCTGATTTTTGGGGTATATCCGAGCTTACGAGTAGGGCATATTGTTCCGGCTGAGGTTATACGGAAATAAGATATTTAGTGAACGCAAAGGTCTTATGCATATTTTGTCTAATGATGCTGTAAGAATGTCTGTTGGATCATAGCTGCTTGGTGGTAAGATTTCGAGAGTTATCGACACATGGTTAAGGTTCGGCGTTTGAAAAGAAGGAATTTCTTAGGTGAGGGAGAATAAATCAGGTAAAGAAATCGTAGGAAAGCAAGTCTGAGCGGCTACGGCTTGTCAAGCGGTAAGCCCAGAGGGAATAGGGTGCATGAGGAGGAGAAAGCTGATGAGAGTTCCGTTTTTTGAGCTACAGGCACGGGCGGTGCATTTTCAGGATTATTTACGTTCCCAGGGGATCGACGGAGCGCTCCTGGTACAGCGGGCGGATACCCTTTATTTTAGCGGGACCGCTCAGAATGTTCATTTCTATGTTCCGAAGACTGGGCGGCCCATCGTACTCGTCTATCGGGACTTCGCCAGAGCACAGGCTGAGAGTTCCTGGGGGGCCATTCCGCTGACAGGGTTGTCCAAAATTCCTGAACTCATTCAAGGTTCAGGGCTTCCCCTGCCGCAAGTATTGGGCCTCGAATTTGATGTGCTGCCCGTGGCACAGTTTGAACGCTACCGCAAGCTTTTTCCGACGGTTGCTTTGAAGGACATCTCAGGGGCGATTCGGCGTCAGAGGGCCGTGAAGTCCGCCTGGGAAATCGAGCGCTTGCAAGAAGCTGCCGAGATCTACCCGCAGGTTTTGGAGTATGCTCAAACGATTCTGCGTCCAGGCATGACGGAACTGGAGCTGGACGGGCTTTTAGAAGGTAAGGCCCGTGCCTTAGGCAACGGCGGGTATGTCCGTACCCGTGGCTTTGGTTCGGAGTTTCACTTTGGGGCAGTGACGGCGGGTGCTCGGGCAGCCGTTCCCAGTTCTTTCGATGGTCCGGCGGTGGGGCAGGGGCTTTGGCCGGAGCAGCCGTCTGGGGCATCGGAGGCCGAGATTCTGGCGGGAGAGCCTATCGTTGTCGATACCGTCAATGTGGTTCGGGGCTACCAGGTCGATCAAACTCGAATCCTTGCTATGGGAGATTTGTCGGAGGAGTTGAAGAAGGCGTACGCGCTGGCCTGTGAAATCGAGGAGATCTTGTGCCGGAATCTTGTTCCTGGGCAGACTGCCGGAGAGGTTTATGATAAAATCATCGCTTGGGTCAAGGAAAACACGCCCTACAGTGAAAATTTTATGGGCTATGGCCCCAGCCGCGTCAGTTTTGTCGGGCACGGCGTGGGTTTGGAATTGGATGAACTGCCGACGATCAGCCGGGGAGCCAAAGAGGTGCTGGTTCCGGGGATGGTCATCGCCGTCGAACCTAAGTTTGTTTTTCCGGGTGTCGGGGTGGTCGGAATTGAAGATACGGTGGTAGTTGCCGATGCAGAGGGGGCACGTTACATAACTAAGGCCCCGAAAGAGATTCTATTCGTATAGAGCGCTGTAAAGTTAAATAGACAATGGCCATTTTTCGTTATATGATAAGATTGAGGAATTTACTTAAGGAGGCGGTTTTCACATGTTTAAGAAGATACTTGTGCCAACGGACGCTTCGGAGTACTCCCGCAGGGCACTGACCACGGCCTTAGAAATTGCCCGTAAATGCCAGTCTGAAATTGTACTACTCCATGTCGCCTATACGCCTCAAGCTTACTGGGGCTATAATGTTGCCTACGGTATTTCGATCACTCAAGAGGAGTTGGAACGCAACGGAGAATTAGCTTTAGAGGCGACACTTGCGGGCATCGATACAGAAGGGGTCAAAGTCAGCAAGGTTTTGGAATCGGGCCACCCTGTAACCGCCGTTCTGGAGACACTTGAAAAAGAAACCATCGATTTAGTAATCATGGGCAGCCATGGGTATGGCCCGATTGCAGGCTCAGTCCTGGGAAGCATCAGCCAACGGGTTCTCCAACGTGCTAAATGCCCAGTCATGATCATCAAGTAGTCTATGAGAGAATATGTGCGCTTGCAGCACATCGATGTTTTGTTTAACTGAAGGATGTTTAATCAAGGTTTGTGAAAGAATCCCTGCGGTGTGCAGGGATTTCTTTTTTGTGTCTCGAACATTAAATTATGTCTCTTACATTAAACTAAGATTGCCTTGGGCCAGAGGGATTAGCCCTGGGCGAGAGGCTTAGGACATAGATAACAGGGTCGGGGGTGTCAAATTTGGCTCAAGACAAAGAAGTTTGGCTAAGCCGAGGTGAGATTGAGGGACTTCTTCAAGGTTCCTTGACGTGGACAGATGTGTATCCTCGGCCTGTTTGGAGTGATCCGAGTGCTCAGAGCGTTCGAAGTGCTGAGACCGAAGAATTAGAGATACCAGGAAAGGGGGCTGGCGAGGCCGACTTTTCGAGGAATATTACAGTCACCACAACGCTGGCCGCAACCGCAGTGTTAACGCTAGTGTCTTGGGTGTATTTTGTATTTGTTATTTAAGTGCTCATCCATTAGAACTCTGCATATTTCTGTTATTGAATAACTAGAGGAAGGAAGTGATAATTATGCGATTAAGTTTAAAAACCAAAGTGATATTGCTAACCACGGTTATAGTGTTAGCAATATCAAACTTCCAGAGCTATATTCGGTCAATGGCAAAACGACCATTGGGTAAAAGTTTCCCCAACTAATAAGATAACAGATCATCTGACATTAACAGATGATTCAGGAAAATGGTATATCTCAGATGAGAAATGGAAATTTGCTCCCGGCAGCGAGCCGTAAACACTTCACTGGGGAAAACGGTAGGGTATTATGACCGGCTAAACATAGGGATAGCCAGTGTGAGCATCACCGCACCAAAGCCGGCGATGGCGAGGACATCCGTGAGCAGGGAAAAGTGGTAGATGTGGATGATTTGTCCCCGCATGGCATCGACCCCGTAAGAGAGGGGGTTGATCGTGGTTAGGGCTTTCAGCCAAAGCGGCAGGTTGGTGAGTGGGTAGATCGAACCGCTCAAGAAATACATGGGCATGACGACGAAGTTGGAGATGGCTCCGAAGCCCTCGAAGCTGGTCATGCGGCTGGCGATGAGGATGCCGAGGGAGGTCAGTGAGGAAGAGATAAGGAGCATGAGGAGAACGATGCGCAAGACCTGGACGGGCGTGGGATAGACACCGACCAAAGGGGCAAAGAGCAGGGTGATCAGTCCCTGCACAGTAGCCTGAGTGCTGCCGCCTAAGACTTTGCCGACAACCACGGCCCCACGTGACATCGGGGCGACCATGACTTCCCGCAAAAAGCCGAATTCCCGATCCCAGATGATCGAAGTGGCTGACTGGAGAGAGGAGAAGATGAGGCTCATGCCGACGACCCCTGGAAAGATAAACTGCGTGTATTCCACGCCGGAGACCCCCTGCATGGCGGGACGCAATCCATTGCCCATGATGAAGAGCCAGAGAATCGGGCGCATGATGGCCCCGTAAAGGCGGGAGCGCTCGCGAAACATCGCCTTCAGATCCCTGAGCCAAATGGCATAAATTCCTTCCCAATTCATTTTAGCCTCCCCTTTCGCCGCGCTGAGAATTTTAAGCGTTCGTGCGTGTCAGACTCCTCGTTGCGGATCCGAGGCCCGGTCAGTTTCAGAAAGACGTCTTCCAAAGTTGGCTGGCGCACGGTGAGGCGGTGTACTTTCACGGGCAGGGAGGCGAGTAGTTGGGCGAGGTGGGTTTCTCCTTGGGGAAGGGTAAAATCCAGCCCTTCTTTACCTTGGGATACCGTTACGTCCCAGTTTTCCGCTAACCAAGCGTTAGCCTTAGCGTCATTCTCAGTCAAGAGATGGATAAGATCCCCGTCCATTTCGGACTTCAGATCTGCCGGGGAACCCTCCGTGATGATGCTGCCCTGATCCATGATGGCTATGTTCTGGCAGTGTTCGGCTTCTTCCATATAGTGAGTCGTCATCAGCACACCCATCCCATATTCTTTCACGAGGCGT
>JAJZPA010000188.1 GCA_021811425.1 Bacillota bacterium
CTGGCGGTTGTGCTCTTCCTCATCGCCGCTTCGTCGGCCTTTGCCTGGTTTCTTTCCTATTTGCACATTCCGGACATGGTCATGAGCTTCATAACCGGAGTGTCCGATAACAAATATGTCGTGCTCCTCATGATCAACATTATTCTGTTGATCCTGGGTATGATCATGGATATGGCTCCGTTGATCCTGATTGCGACTCCGATTCTGCTCCCGATCGTGCTGAAATATGGGATGGATCCGATTCAGTTCGGAGTGATGTTGATGTTAAATCTGGGGATTGGCTTGTTAACCCCGCCAGTGGGCAGCGCTATCTTCGTGGGTTGCTCGATCGGTGGCTTGAGCTTGGAGAAGGCCTTTCGAGCCATGTTGCCCTTTTTAGCGGTCATGCTCGTGATGCTGATGCTCCTCACGTATGTGCCGGCAGTGTCCATGGTCTTGCCGCATTTACTCGCCCGTTAACTCACATGGGATATTGGACAGTCACGGGGAAAAGCTCGATGAAGAAAGCTGGATAGTGAATGGAACCAGAAATGCAAGTAAAGATCGAACAAATTCGGGCCATGTTGGCGAAGAGGGGCTTTGGCGGGGTGCTTATGGAATCACAGCCGAACTTAGCCTGGCTGACGGGTGGACGTCATTTTGTAAATGTAGCCAGCACGAATGGGCTCGGAGCGATCTGGGTCGGAGCGGATCATGTCGAACTCATCGTTAACAATATCGAAGGGGAGCGCCTTTGGCAGGAAGAAGGCGGGGCCGTGGCCTGTGATGTCTTGACCGTTTATCCGTGGTATCGGGAAGAAAAGCGTACTGCGCTAGTACAGGAACGGATGCGTAGGGTCAAAGCCGCGACCGACCAAGACTTGAGTGCAGAGTTTCTCGAACTTCGCCTGAGGCTCACCCCAGAAGAGCAGGCGCGCTATCGAGTTCTCGGGCGTCTGGCGGGCGAAGCCGTAGAAACGGCGGCGTGTGAGGCGTGCTCCGGGCAGAGCGAATATGAACTGGCCGGTCTCATCGCTAAGGCGAGTTACGAGCGCGGTCTGGAGCCCTTGGTCTGCCTTGTGGGAGCAGATGAACGGGCAACACTCCGGCGGCATCCGCTGCCCACTGAGAAGAAAGTGGAGCACTATGCCCTTTTGGTTCTGAGTGCTCGGCGTTTTGGCTTAGTAGCCTCGGTTTCTCGAGCAGTCTATTTGGGCAAGGCTCCAGTGGAACTCATCCAGAAACAAGAATCAGTGAACCGAGTGCTTGCGCGGATGCTAGAGGCTTCGCACCCTGGCGTAACCCTTGGAGCAGTATTCCAGGCTGGATTGGTAGGCTACGCCGAAGCGGGTTTTCCCGATGAGTGGCAGGCCCACCACCAAGGGGGTCTGGCAGGTTACCAGTCTCGCGAGGTGAAAGCAACGGCAGAAAGTGGGCGCAGCGTAGAAGCCGGAATGGCGCTGGCCTGGAATCCGACTTTGCAGGGATCGAAAGCGGAAGAAACATTTCTCCTGACTCCAGAGGGGTTGGAAGATTTGACCGCTACCGGGAACTGGCCGATGCAACGTGTGACAGTGGGTGAGAGACTTTTTGAGTTGCCTTGGATTCTCGAATCTTAGGGTAAAAGTCGGTGTCTTGAAAAAGTAAAGTTCGAGTCTTGGAAAACTGAATGCGTAGCGAACAAGAGAGGGGGGCGGATGATGCAGGCTGTGGTTAACGTGGCTCTTGTGGGTTATGGCTTGGCGGGGCAGTCGTTTCATGCCCCGATCATCACGGCAGTGCCGGGGCTCCATTTAAAAACAGTGGTTCAACGGCATGGGGCACAGTCCAAAGAACGCTATCCTTGGGTCAATGTGGCAAAAAGTGTCGATGAGGTTCTCGCAGACCCTGATATCCAACTGGTCGTTGTGGCGACCCCGAATCCGACGCATTATGAATTAGCCCGTCAAGTGCTTGAAGCTGGAAAGCACGTCGTCGTGGATAAACCTTTTACCCCGAGTGCGCAGGAGGCAGCAAACCTTATCGGTTTGGCGCAAAAAAAACAGCGTGTGCTTAGCGTTTTCCAGAATCGCCGCTGGGATGGGGATTTTCTGACCGTTAAAAGGGTGGTTGAGAGTGGAACGCTCGGAACCCTTGTGGAATACGAATCCCATTATGACCGTTATGTTAACTATTTGCGGCCAAATACTTGGAAAGAAGAAGAAAACCCTGGTGCGGGTATTCTCTACGATCTAGGAGCCCATTTAATTGACCAAGTCCTTGTTCTCTTCGGGTTGCCTCAGTCTGTCCGCGCGGATCTGCGCCGTCAGCGGCCGCAAAGTCGGATTGATGACAGCTTTGAGGTTGTCCTCCAGTATGAAACTGGTCTTAAAGCTATCTTGAAAGGGAGCATGTTGGTGCGGGAAATCGGGCCGCACTATGTTCTCCACGGTCAGGAAGGCTCTTTCGTCAAGTATGGGCTCGATCCCCAGGAGGCGTGCTTGAAAGCAGGCCGGTCCCCAGGGGGTGATCCCCTTTGGGGAGTCGATCTTCCTGATCAATGGGGGATCCTCAATACCCAGTTGAGTGGCCTCCATTTCCGGGGACAAGTCGAAACGATTCCTGGGGATTACCGGGCTTATTACCAAAACATCTATGAAACGATCACTCAAGGTAAGGAGTTGGCCGTTAAGCCGGAGGAAGGGTATCAGACGATCCGCGTGATCGAGAGGGCTTTTGAGAGCCACCGTGCAGGCAAAACGCTAACTTTTTTGGTTGGGAATTAGGAAACACATTGCAGGCTAGTGACAAAGTGGTGGAGGGAATCAATATGCAGCAACTATATTTTAAAGGAAAAACCTATCAAGGCTTGGAGGAAGTGGTAAGCCCTGCTGATGGTGGGCTCATGGCATTCAAACTCTTGAAACTCGGCGCTGGTGGAGATTATGAGGCACTATCTGGAGAATATGAGATTGCGCTGGTTATCTTGAGCGGAAGCGCCCATGTTACAGTTGATGGGGAAGTGTTTTCCGGACTCGGTGAGCGTCGAGACGTTTTCTCTGGGCGCGCGGCCACAGCCTATATTCCCCGCGACAGCCAATTTCGGGTGGAAGCGGCTGCAGGGGAGGTGGAAGCTGCCCTTTGCCTCGTCAAGGCTGATAAACAATACCCAGCCTTTGTCGTCAAACCCGAGGAAGTCATGATTAATCACCGCGGCGGGCAAAGCTGGAAACGCGATGTCCATGATATCATCGTCGAGAACGGGGAAGGCCGAGTCGACAGGATCGTCCTTGGTGAAACCTACAGTGCCCCAGGCAACTGGTCGAGCTTCCCGCCCCATAAGCATGATCGGTCTATCCCCGCCGAAGAGACGGAACTGGCTGAAATCTATCACTTCCGGATTAAACCTGAAGAGGGGTTTGCCGTACAAGTCATGTACTCTGAGGATCGAGAAATCGATGAAGCCTTCCTGATCCGTGACAAAGACTCGATCAACATCCCCAAGGGATATCACCCCGTCGTCGCCCCCCCGTCTGTCAAGGCCTACTACTTATGGTTCTTGGCCGGAGAAAAAGGCCGAGTGTTGCAACCTTATGACGATCCAACATTTAAAGCTCTGAAGGCGTTGGAGTAGTTCCAAGCGTTAGTTAATGGGTATATGGAAGATTAAAGCCGGACGAAATCGTCCGGCTTTAATCTGATCATCCCACGCGTTGCTATTGTCCGCTTCTCGATCGATATGAATTGGGTGATGATATGCTAAGTGGTCAGGAAAATAAATTTACGTTGCTTTATAGGAGTGGGCATAATATAATTCAGTTTGATGTTTTTATAGGAATTCCTAAAAAGAAAGGGTAGAGTTTGTGGAAATTACAAATCTTCGTAATATCGCTATCATTGCTCACGTTGATCATGGTAAAACGACACTCGTCGATGCGATGCTTAGACAAAGCGGAACTTTTCGTGCGAATCAACAGGTTATGGAACGGGTGATGGATTCCAATGACTTGGAACGGGAACGGGGGATCACGATCCTTTCCAAAAATACCGCAGTCCATTGGCAAGGGGTTAAGATCAATATTGTCGATACACCGGGGCATGCAGACTTTGGCGGAGAAGTAGAACGGGTGTTAAAGATGGTGAATGGGGTTCTTCTCATCGTCGATGCTTTCGAAGGGCCGATGCCGCAAACTCGTTTTGTCTTGCGCAAAGCTTTGGAGCTGAAATTAACCACGATAGTGGTTGTGAATAAGATCGATCGCCCGGATGCCCGCCCAGATGAGGTCGTGGATGAAGTGCTGGATCTGTTCATTGAACTAGGAGCCGATGACGAACAGTTGGACTTTCCGGTGGTTTATGCGTCGGCCCGGCAGGGAACATCCGGACTGGCGCCGGATCAAATGGAATCGAATCTGGAACCTTTGTTTGCCAAGATTTTGGGTCACATTCCAGCCCCTGAAGGGGATCCGGAATCACCTTTACAACTGCTTGTGACCACCCTTGACTATGATGATTATGTCGGCAAGATCGCGATCGGGCGGATCGTCCGGGGCGCTATCCATCAGGGAGAGCAAGTCATCTTAATCAAACGGGATGAAAGTTTTGAACGACCAAAGATCGGCAAGGTCTACGTTTTTGAGGGGTTGCAGCGTGTGGATGTGCCGGAGGCTGGAGCTGGGGAAATTGTGGCCTTAACCGGCATGGCCTCGGCCAACATCGGAGAGACGGTGGCGTCCGCCTTAAATCCCGAAGCCCTGCCTACGATTGAAGTGGATGAGCCCACCCTGAGCATGAATTTTATTGTGAACAACAGTCCCTTCGCAGGCCAGGAAGGAGAGTTTATCACCTCGCGCAAACTTCGGGAACGCCTGTTTAAGGAGGTTGAAACCAATGTCAGCCTGCAGGTCGAAGAGACGGATTCGGCAGATAGTTTCAAAGTATCCGGTCGGGGTGAACTTCATCTCTCGATCTTGATTGAAAACATGCGCCGAGAAGGGTATGAACTTCAAGTCTCTAAACCTGAGGTTATCGTCAAGACGATCGATGGTGTGAAATGCGAGCCGATTGAATTTTTGATCTGCGATGTCCCAGAAGGAGCACTCGGAGCGGTGATGGAATTGCTGGGAAAGCGCAAGGCTGAGATGGTGAACATGATTACTTTATCTCCGACCCAGGTTCGGGTAGAGTTTAAAGTTCCTGCACGGGGGCTGATCGGCTTCAGGGGCGAATTCTTGACTGAGACCCGTGGCGAAGGGATGATGAGCCATGTATTTCATGGGTATGAGCCCTATAAAGGTGAAATTGTCGGCCGCACTCGGGGTGTTTTGATTGCTTTTGAAGATGGGGAATCGACAACCTATGGCCTTTATCAAGCTCAGGAACGCGGCAAAATCTTCATCGAACCAGGAACCAAAGTCTATGAAGGAATGATTGTCGGAGAAAACAGCCGCGAGCAGGACATTGAAGTGAATGTGGCCAAGAAGAAGCACGTCACCAATATGCGCTCCAGTAATGCAGATGAAGCCCTACGCCTGGAAAAGCCAATTGTTTTCAGTTTGGAGCAGGCTTTAGAGTATATCGATGATGATGAGTTGGTTGAGGTCACCCCGAAGAGCATTCGCCTACGCAAAAAATACCTTGACCGTCATTCCCGGGTGCGCTACGCTAAAAGTTTAACTGGAAAGTAATACCATCGTAATTCAGACACCTTTCCTCCCACCCTTGCGTATAGTTTAAGGTGGGAGGGAGGTGCCCTATTCATGCCCATACGTGTCACGTTTCCAGGCCATCAAGCGCCCCCAATTGTAAATTCTCCCCAACCGCTGGAGCCCGCACAACCTCCACAGGTTTTAGAGAATGGGCAATCGTGGCGCAAGGGGT
>JAJZPA010000015.1 GCA_021811425.1 Bacillota bacterium
AAAGGGTTAATGAAGAAAGGGACGTGATCAGGATGGATCTTAAGTCGTTAGAGCAGATTGTGGTGGGGATGGCGGTTGCCTCATCTGGAGATATGTTGACACGGATTCGGGGGATCGCGATGGATTCGCGCGCAGTTCAGCCGGGAGATTTGTTTGTCTGTGTCCCTGGGTTTAAGCTGGATGGGCATGATTTTGCCGAGAAGGCGGTGGCGGCGGGGGCCGCGGCGTTGGTGGTCGAGCGCTTCTTGCCCTTGGACATTCCCCAGGTTATGGTGGACAATGTCCGCCAGGCTCTTGGCAACATAGCGGCTGTGGTGTATGATCACCCCAGTCAGGCACTGGAGATCGTGGGGGTTACGGGAACGAATGGGAAGACCACGATCACGTACCTGATTGAGAAGATGGGAGAAAAACATGGTCTCAAGGTGGGGTTGATCGGAACACTGGGTGCGAAGATTGCGGGTCGCGAGATTCCCGGCAGCCGAACGACGCCGGAGGCGGTGGAAGTACAGAAGCTCTTTGACACGATGCGCTCTGAGGGAGTGAAGCTTGTCGTCATGGAGGTGTCTAGCCATGCCCTTGATCTTGGACGGGTCAATGGGTGTGAATTTGATGCCGGGATTTTTACGAATTTGACACAGGATCATTTGGATTATCATAAGACGATGGAGGAGTATTTGCAGACTAAAGCCAAACTCTTCCAGGGACTTAAGGGGAGGAAAACTCCAAAGATTGCGGTCATCAATGGGGATGATCGGGCTGCCTCTGTCTTGCGGGAAGCCTCAGCCGCTCCGGTGGTGACTTATGGCATCCGTGAGGATGTGGACTATCGGGCCGAAGCGGTCGAAGTGAGCGCTGAAGGAGTACGTTTCACGGTAGTGTTCCAGGGACGCAGGCAGACGGTTTTCTATGCGACACCGGGACTTTTTAGTGTCTATAATGCCTTGGCTGCCTTTACCTGGGCGGTCGAGCGCGGGTATGAGCCGGAAGCGGCGGCAGCGGCTTTGGCGGAAATACCCGGCGTGCCGGGACGGTTCGAGAGTGTCCGAGCCGGACAGCCGTTTCAGGTGATTGTGGATTTTGCCCATACCCCGGATGGGCTGGAAAATGTCCTGAAAACGGCGCGGGAATTTACCCAGGGGCAACTCATCACAGTATTTGGCTGCGGAGGAGATCGTGATAAGGGCAAGCGCCCCATGATGGGGCGCTTAGCTTCCCAATACAGTGACTTCACGGTCGTGACCTCCGATAACCCGCGCACTGAGGAGCCTCAAGTGATCATCAGGGAAATCCTCGCTGGGATGAACGCTGGGAAACATATGCCGATCACAAAACGGCGGGTGGCCATCCTGGAAGCCTGCAAGCGGGCTCAGCCGGGAGATACGGTCCTTATTGCGGGCAAAGGACATGAAACCTATCAGATCATTGGAACAGAAACTTATCCCTTTGACGACCGGGCAGTGGCGCGCGAGGTCTTGCAAGAGTTGGGATATGGAGGGTAAGATGTGGACGAGTGAGGATGTGGCGGGGCTACTCAACGGGGTGCTCCTGGGGACTCCGGGGGCCTCGGCGTCCGGTTGTGCTTTGGACAGCCGCCTCGTACAGGCGGGCCAGATGTTCTTTGCTCTTCCCGGCGAAAAAGCGGATGGACACGCATTCATTCAATCGGCTTGGAAAAAAGGAGCAGGAACGGTTATTGGGCTCGCTTCCCGCTTAGAAGCGGCGGAGGTGGTCATACCGCCGGGGAAAGCGTTGGTACTCGTGGATTCTGTGACGGAGGCCCTCAATCGGCTAGCCAAGGCTTGGCGGCGGGAACTTGGGGCTAAGGTTGTAGGGATCACCGGCAGCAACGGAAAAACCACGACCAAGGATATGGTGGCAGCCGTTTTGGGCCAGCGTTATCAAGTGCACAAAAGTAAGGGTAACCATAATAATGAGTTAGGGCTTCCTTTGACAATACTGAGTGCTCCTCCCGATACAGAAATGCTGGTTCTGGAGATGGGGATGCGCGGGTTAGGGGAAATTCGGGCCTTATGTGCGCTTGGCGAGCCGGATATTGGGGTGATAACGAACATTGGCACAACGCATTTGGAACTTCTGAAAAGTCAGGAAAATATTGCCAAGGCAAAATGGGAATTGATCGAGGCTTTGCCCTCGAACGGGATTGCTATTCTCAATGGAGAAGATGAATGGAGTGTGCACAAGGGGATAACGGATTCTCATCCACGGCGCTTTTATGGTATTCAGGGAAAGTACGCTACGTCTGAGATTCACGCTGTAAATCTGGAAACGGACGGAACCTTAGGGACGAAATTCAGCGTAGTTTGGGGTTCGGAGCAGGTCGAAGTTCGGTTACCCTTGCCTGGCGAGCACAATGTCCTCGATGCCTTGGCTGCTTTAGCTGTGGGAACTGTCCTGGGGGTGTCGTTGGCCGAAGGGGCTGAGGGTCTTTTGAAATTAAGACTTTCGAAGATGCGGCTGGAAGTACTCCCTGGGGTGGCGGGGAGTACGTTGATTAGCGATGTCTATAATGCCAATCCGGTTTCGATGCAAGCCTCTTTGCGCGTGTTTAACGAGCGCTCAGGAGAAAATCCCACTCTGGCGATTCTTGGAGAGATGTATGAATTGGGGGATGCCGCTGAGTCCGGACATCGGGCAGTCGGGCAAGTGGTGGCCGAGCTGGGAATTGGGCACCTGATCAGCGTCGGGGCTCTGGCGGAAGGGATCGCCCAAGGTGCGCGAGAGGCCGGGTATCCTGAAGAGAAAATCAGCGTCTGTATAAACCGTGCCGAGGCTATCACTCAGGCGAAGGCATGGCTTGCCGCACAAGGGTTTTCCGATCAAGGAGAGCCGACGGGACGTTCGGCAGGACGTTCAGCCGGTAACAAAGGAACTTGGGTCTTAATCAAAGGTTCACGGGGGATGAAGATGGAAGAGATCACCCAAGCTCTGCAAACTTACCCAGAAGAAAAAGGAAGGTAGTTCAGCGATGTTAGAACGTTTAGCCGTGGCAGCGGGGCTTACGCTCATCATGACCTTAGCTTTAGGGCCCTTTTTAATTCCAGTGCTCCGGATTTTGAAATTTGGTCAGCAGATTCGGGAGGAAGGCCCCAAAGGGCATTTCAAAAAGGCGGGCACCCCGACGATGGGGGGTCTTATTTTCCTAACCACGATGGTGGCTGGGGCTTTAATCGCGGCCGAGAAGCCCACCTCGCTGGAAATGCTGACGGTCGTTGGGAGTATGTTGGGCTTTGGTCTGCTTGGCTTTATGGA
Source organism: Bacillota bacterium (assembly GCA_021811425.1). Lineage (GTDB taxonomy): Bacteria > Bacillota > Desulfitobacteriia > Desulfitobacteriales > Desulfitobacteriaceae > JAJZPA01. Next base: position 3,274 of record JAJZPA010000015.1, read on the forward strand.
TGATTTTATCAAAGTTGTGATGCGCCGCTCCCTGGGACTGCGGGCCTACCAGAAACTGCTGGGGCAGTTTGCCCTAGCGCTCTTTCTGAGCCTTGTCGCGGTCAAGGCTCTGGGGCGGGGCACCAATGTGGCGATCCCTTTTACCGCAGTGCATTGGGAGCTGGGCCTTTTCTATTATCCGATGGCGGCCTTTATTATTGTTTGGATCACCAATGCGGTGAACTTAACGGATGGGTTGGATGGGCTGGCGGCGGGAACGACGATGATTGCGGCCTTGGCGTATGTCATAATTGCCTTGCTCTCTGCTTTCCAGGGAACTGGGGTTCCGGTTTTGGCGCATGATTCAGACTTAGCAGTGTTCGCGGCGGCTGTGGTTGGTGGAACGCTCGGCTTTTTACGTTTTAACGCCCATCCAGCACGTGTTTTTATGGGTGATACAGGGTCGCTGGCGCTCGGCGGTGCGTTGGCCGGGCTCGCGGTCCTGACGAAAAGTGAACTTACGCTCATTGTCTTAGGGGGAATCTATGTTTTTGAGGCGCTTTCCGTGATTCTGCAGGTGATTTCCTTTCAGACCACAGGGAAACGCATCTTCCGCATGAGCCCGCTGCACCATCACTTTGAGCTGGGAGGGTGGAGCGAGTGGAAGGTGGATTTGGTTTTTTGGGCCGTGTCCTTAGTTTGCGGGATTTTAGGGATCATGGCCTATTTACCTTCGCTTTCTTAAAATAAGCGGCTAATAATCTCTCACCAGGGCGGCGGGACTGCTCCTTCGGCTTCTCCACTGCCGCATCCGCAACCTTTGGGCATTCCTGCATGTGCGCCGCTCCTGTGCATCCGTGCACACCCGGCACCAGTCCATCCATGGACAAGTCCTTTGGTGCGGCGACGGTTCGCAGCTCTCGCTCGCTTATGTCCCCCTGCCGAACCGGTTCGCTTCCGCTTACAGTACGCATATTTTCACTCTCTGATGGCGGTATGGGGGTCTATCTTGAAAAACGTTGTGGGCACTTACTTAGCACTTCTTAATGAGTTAGGGCGAACGATCCAACAGAGATATTTGTGATGGAGGGTGTAAAGCGTGGATTTTAGTGGCAAACGGGCCCTGGTCATCGGGGCGGGGCGGAGCGGCCAAGCGGCGGTCGGTAAACTGGAAAAGCTGGGGGCGGAAGTATTCTTGACAGATGCCAAGCCTATCGATAAATTAGAGGGAGTCGAAGACTTAGGTCTCGATCTGGTGCACTGTTTCTTCGGAGGAATGCCTGAGTTTAAGGCCGTGCGGCCAGAACGGGTCATACTCTCCCCGGGCGTTTCCCCAAAACAGAAACTTATCGAAACGGCTCTGGCAGAGGGAGTTCCGGTTTGGAGTGAGGTCGAACTTGCCTTGCAGGACGTTTCGGCTTTCAAGGTCGGGGTCACGGGGACGAATGGAAAAACGACGACCACAACCTTGGTGGGAGAATTAGCGAAACGAACGGGCCGGAAGACGGTTGTGGCCGGAAATATCGGGGTGGCCTTGAGCAGTCGGGCCGAGGGTATGGGCCCTGAGGACATCGTGGTCGCTGAGCTTTCCAGTTTCCAACTGGAATTCATCGATAAAGTGCGCCTTGATGTAGCCATCTTTCTCAATCTTACCCCGGATCACTTAGATCGGCATGGGACGGTGGAAGCGTACTTAGAGGCGAAAGCCCGGATTTTTAAAAATCAAACTAAAGAAGATCTGGCGATTCTCAATGGGGATGACCCCCTGGTTCGATCCCTGGCTCCTAGACTTAAAGCGAAGGTGCTTTTCTTTAGCCCGACGCGCGTTTTGGACGAGGGAATTGGCCTGTCAGGGGATGCGATCGTTTATGCAGAAAACGGAGAGAAAACCGTTGTTATGCGACGCCAGGAACTGAAACTGCGGGGAAGCCATAATTTAGAGAATGTTATGGCTGCTATCGGGGCGGCGCGCTTCCTGAGGCTTTCCTGGGAGGAAATTAGGGAAGGGCTCAAAAGCTTTCAAGGGGTGGAACACCGACAGGAGATCGTGGGGACATTTGATGGGATTTTGTTCGTCAATGATTCCAAAGGGACGAATACAGATGCGGCTGCCAAAGCCGTGCTCGCTTTTGATGAACCCTTGATCTTGCTTGCGGGCGGTAAGAATAAAGGACTTGATTTTCACGAATTTATGAAGCTGGTGCAGCAACGGGTCAAGAGCTTGGTGCTCTTGGGGATGGCTGCTGCTGAGATGGAACAGGCGGCTAGGGACGAAGGAGTGAAGCGAATTCTACGAGCTAATTCCTTTGAGGAAGGGGTGGAGATCGCGATCCAGGAGGCTGAGTCGGGTGATGTCGTGCTCCTCTCCCCCGCCTGTACCAGCTGGGATATGTTTAAAAGTTATGAAGAAAGAGGGGAATTGTTCAAGAAACTCGTGCGTAAGCATTATAGAACCTAAGGAATTTAAAAGGTACCCAATTGAGAAAAGGGGGATCTTAGATGCTGAGAGGCCGCCGGCCGGATATGATTTTGCTGGGAGCGATTCTCGCTCTTTTGGGCATCGGGGTCGTGATGGTGTATAGTTCCAGTGCGGTTAAGGGCTATATCCAGTTCGATGACCCCTATCATTTCCTTAAAGCTGAGATCATCTGGGTGGCGTTGGGGCTGACCGCGATGCTGCTGAGCTTTCGCTTGGATGTTCAGTTTCTCCGGCGTTGGGCCAAGCCGGCTCTTTATTTGGCGATCGTCTTACTCCTTTTAGTGAAGGTTCCAGGCATTGGACGTAAAGTCAATGGCGCGGACCGCTGGATCGGCCTAGGACCGCTTTCGGTGCAGCCCTCTGAGGTGATCAAACTGGCTATGGTTTTGGTCATGGCCCACATTATGGCTTTGAAACCGCATCAGATCCAGTTCTTTCGCAAAGGGCTCCTCCCGGTGCTGGCCCTGCTCGGCTTGGTCGCTGGGCTCATCATGCTTCAGCCTGACCTAGGGACAACCCTGGCGATTGCCGGGACCACGTTTTTCATGCTGATAGCGGCGGGGGCCCGGGTTGGGCATTTGGTAGCCTTGGGCGGAAGCGGCCTTGCGTTGGTCGTGGCAGCGATTGCTGCGGCACCGTATCGCATGCGGCGAATTTTTGCTTTTTTGGATCCCTGGGCTGATCCCTCGGGAAAAGGGTATCAGACGATTCAGGCACTGCTCGCTTTGGGGCCGGGTGGACTTTTTGGCTTAGGGTTGGGGCAGAGTCGGCAAAAGTTTCTCTATTTGCCGGAAAACCACACGGATTTTATCTTTGCCATGATCGGGGAGGAACTCGGTTTTATTGGGGCGACCTTGGTCGTGCTCCTGTTTTTCATGGTGGCCTGGCGGGGCTTTCGCACAGCTATGTCGGCTCCGGACGTCTTTTCCGGGCTTTTGGCGGTAGGGATCACGTCTCTGGTCTCCATTCAGGCCATGATTAATATGGGCGTCGTCAGTGGAGTCTTGCCGGTCACCGGGATCACACTGCCCTTCTTGAGCTATGGCGGAACATCCCTGGTTTTTACGATGCTCGCGGTAGGTGTGCTTCTCAATATATCGGCGCAGGTGAGGAGAGGGTGACGAACATCGACAAAGGGGGTCTTAGCGATGCGGGTTATTATGACTGGTGGGGGTACCGGTGGGCATATTTATCCGGCTTTAGCGATTGCTCAGGGCTTGAAAGAACGGGTGAAGGATTGTGAGATCCTTTATGTGGGCATTCGTAGTGGAATGGAAGCGCGGTTGGTGCCAGATGCAGGTTATTCCTTTCGGGGAGTGAGCGGACAGGGTTTGCCGCGAAAAATCAGCGGGGAGACGCTGAAGACGGTCGGAAAGAGTTTTAAAGCTCTGTGGGAAACGAAGGAGATCCTGCGCAAGTTTAAACCGGATCTGGTCGTTGGTACTGGGGGTTATGTCTCGGGGCCGGTGGTTTTGACGGCAGCTCTTTTCGGGATTCCAACGCTGCTGCATGAACAAAATGCCCTGCCGGGCGTCACAAACAAAATCTTGGCGCGGTTTGTCAAGAAAGTGCTGGTAACCTTCCCGGAGAGTGTTGCCCATTTTGGCCTGAGTGGGAAAATTGTGCTGGTCGGCCTTCCCGTGCGCCCGGAAATTGGCAAGATTAGCCGGGAGGCAGGGGCCAGGCATTTCGGATTAAAGCCGGATCGGTCGACGTTGCTCGTAACCGGAGGGAGCCGGGGAGCACGCTCGTTAAACCAGGCGCTGGTTACCGTATTAGAGAGGCTTGGGGAGTGGCCCGAGGTTCAGGTTATTTGGGCCACCGGCAAGGAAACGTACCACGAGACCTTAAAGGCCCTCAAAGACCGGAAAGTCCAGTGGGAACGCCCCCAATGGCGGGTTTTAGAATATCTGAAGGATATGCCTGAAGCATATGCTGGGGCAGACCTATGTGTGAGCCGGGCCGGGGCCGCTTCTTTGGCTGAACTGATGGTGGCTGGAAAAGCGAGCATTTTAATTCCCTATCCCTTGGCAGCTGAAAATCATCAAGAGCATAATGCTAAGGCCCTGGTTCAGGCAGGGGCGGCCCGTTTGATCCTGGATGGGGAACTGAGTGGCGAACGACTTTGGCAGGATGTATCGCACCTGCTCGGAGAACGTGCCAAGCTTGAGACGATGGCAAGGAGTGCCAGGAAACTTGCGCAGCCGGAAGCGTTGGCGAAGATTGTGGATGTTTGTTTGCAGACGGCGTGGACATAGAGGCTTTTGGGGTAGGGATATTCGCGGCACCAGACTCGCCCCAGTGCCTGCAGACCAAACTTGGTTTTCACCCCTTATCGCTCCTTTGCATAACATAAGACAGACAACAAGGTAGAAAGGAGTCGATCATGGTGTGGCCAGAGCGAAGGTTAAAACTGCTGGCAGCGACTGCGGCCGCAGGGCTGGAAGGATTTCAGGCACTCTTGAGGGTTCTGGGACTAGAGTATACGGTTGAGTGGGAGGATGCCAATGGGCAGCAGGTTGTACATAATCAGGGTGAGGGATTTCAGGCGTTAGAGGAATCTATCATAACGGATATTATCGTTTGGTCTGGAATTCCCCAACTCGAACCGATGCGCAGTGAAGCGCAAAAACGTGGGATCACGGTGATGTCCCCAGCGGAATTTTTGCAACGACTCTGGCAGGTGGAGCAGATCCTGCCTGTTTTTCCTCCCTTTACTGGAATCGGGGATAAGCCACTGCTTTGGGTCATTCTCTACGAAGCAGGCTTTGCCCCATCCTTGCTTTGGTATGAGGATAAGTTAGGCTGGCAAGGAATACAGGGAGAAGGGACGGCTTGGGTTGTACCTGGGGATTGGCTTGTTCAAGTTTCTCAGGGTACGCCTTTGGGGCGGAGTCTGAAACAGAAGGAACTATCCTGGGTTATTCGTACCCAGAGTATTGACTTTTACGAAACAGGAGAGCCCTTAAAGTTTCGGGGCTCCATGCCGCGTTGGCCGGAACCGCTTAGTGAGCAGGGAGCCTGCCAAGCGGTTGCGCAAGCGCTGGGGCTGGGCATTTCCTGGATGGATATTCGCAAAACCCTGGGTCAAGAACAAAGCAAGCAGGGGTGGCTAACGGATGATTTTGGATGGACGCAAGGGCCGGATCGAGAAGAATTACCCGCTGCGGAAATTAACGACGTGGAAGATAGGCGGGCCGGCTGAGTATGTGTATTGGCCGGAAAAGACGGTTGATTTAGTTGAACTAGATCAGGAAGCGAAGGCCGAAGGTGTCAAACTTTGGCTGATCGGGCGAGGATCCAATCTCTTGGCTCCTGATGAAGGGCTTCCGGGAATTACGGTTGTGACGACCTGCTTAACGGATATTGCTTGGAGCGAAGACTTTTCCTCAAGAGAGGATCCGCTTCAGGAAGGGGATACGCCCCAGAGAGAGCCTGATCTTCGGGGAAAGACAACGGTTCGGGTGGGAGCCGGGTATGCTCTGGCGAAGCTCGCTCAGGAGGCGGGGGAGCGGGGTTTAAGTGGCCTGGAATTTGCACGGGGAATCCCAGGGACGCTTGGGGGAGCGGTGATTATGAACGCCGGAGCGCATGGCGGAGAAATCAGCAAGCGGATTCTCCGGGTTAAAGCCCTCGTTGAGGGTGACATTCGTGAATTTCGCGGCGAGGAATTGGCGTTTAGTTATCGTAAAAGTTCACTTAAGGACAGGGCCTGGGTTTTGGAGGCCGAACTCGTCTTGATTCCGGGAAAACGGGAAGCGATTCTCCAGACGATGCAGGAAAATTTGTTGAAGCGTGCAGCCAGTCAACCGCTGGAATGGCCGAATGCCGGCAGCGTATTTCGAAATCCCCCTGGGGATTTTGCAGCACGCTTAATTGAAGCGGCTGGCTGGAAAGGCAAGAGCCGAGGCGGAGCACAAGTTTCAGAAAAACACAGTAATTTTATTGTAAACACCGGTGAAGCTAGAGCGGAAGATGTGCTTTTCCTCATTCGTTCTATCCGTGCGGATGTACGCGAACACTTTGCAGTTGAGCTACAACCCGAAATTCGTTATCTGGGAAGAGAAGTGGAGGCAGAACGATGACGATGGATCGCTATGTTATAACGGGAAAACAAGCATTATCTGGGGCGATTCGGGTCAGTGGGGCTAAAAACGCCTCACTCCCTTTGTTAGCTGCTACCTTGTTGGCTGAGGGAACATCTGTCCTTTTTGATGTTCCGCAATTAGCGGATGTAACGCATATGATTGAGGTGCTGGAACACTTGGGCTGTCAGGTGAGAAATCAAAACGAGGCGGTTCTCATCGATGCTGGCTCGCTCAGAGAGTGGGTTGTGGATGAGGAATTGATGCGTCGGATGCGGGCATCGAATTTAATTCTTGGCCCCATTCTGGCCCGTCACAGGAGGGTGAAAATTGCGATGCCCGGTGGGTGTGCCATCGGCTCCCGTCCGATGGATCAGCATCTCAAAGGGCTTAAGGATCTCGGGGTTCAGGTGAAGGAAAAGCACGGCTATATCGAGGCCTGGACGGATGGCCTGCAGGGTGCGGACATCTATCTCGATGTTCCGAGTGTTGGCGCGACTGAGAATATCATGATGGCGGCCGTTCTCGCCCAAGGCACGACACTCGTTCATAATGCTGCCCGGGAGCCCGAGATCGTGGATTTGCAGAATTTCCTTAACAAAATGGGGGCTAAAGTCCGGGGGGCTGGAATGGATGTGTTGCGGATCGATGGCGTGGAATCCCTGCATCCTGCAGAACATACCGTGATTCCTGACCGCATTGAGGCGGGGACGCATATGATTGCAGGCGTGATCACCCAGGGAGACGTCTTAGTGGAAAATGTCATCCCCGAACACTTGGAGCCTGTGATAGCCAAGCTGCGGCAGGCGGGGGCGAACATCGAGGTCTATGATGATTCCATCCGGGTTCGCCAGCGTGGAAAAATTAAGGGTGTGGACATAAAGACGCTTCCCTATCCTGGCTTTCCGACGGATATGCAGCCCCAGTTTATGGCGATGTTAGCAATGGCCGAGGGCACGAGTGTGATTACAGAGACCATTTTCGAAAACCGTTTTCAGCACGTGGATGAACTCCGCCGTCTGGGTGCTCAGATCCGGGTTGATGGGCGTACCGCAGTGATCCGTGGTGTGGAGACCCTAGAAGGGGCATTCGTTGAAGCCACCGATTTACGGGCGGGGGCGGCCCTCTTCCTCGCGGCTCTGGCTGCCGAAGAAGCGACGGTATTGGAAAAAGTAGCGCATATTGACCGCGGTTATGAGAACTTAGAAGAGAAATACCGCCGACTGGGGGCGCGCTTAAGGCGAGTTGTTCCGAATAACAAAGAAGCATAGAGAAGCGAGGCGAAATTTTGTTTCAAAAGATCATGACGATCGGGGCGGAATTCGTTATACTTGGGACAAGGGGGAAAATCGATGCAACCCACGTCAACCCAGCAAACCCAGCGGACGAACACGTCCTTTCTCTATGTTGCGCTACTGCTCGCACTCTTGGCCCTTGGGCTGGTGGCCTTTCTTCGCTCCAGCGTCTTTTCCATCCAACGCCTTGCGGTTCAAGGGGTGCAACAAGTTCCGGAAAAAGAGATCCAGGACTTAGTATCCGGGGTTCTGGGGCAAAACCTGTTTCTCGTTGATCAGGCTCTTCTGGCTAAAAGGGTTACCCTTCACTCGCTGGTTCGATCCGTAACCTTTAAACGCCAATTTCCCCATACGCTGATAGTCACCATCACGGAACGCACTCCGAGTGCTTTGGTGGCGGTGTCTAACGGGGTGCTCGAAGTCGACGGGGAAGGGGTTTTTCTGCGGCGTTTGGAAGGTTGGCCGCAAACCGATTATCCCGTGATCAGTGGGGTGGATATTCCCGACACCGCAGGGCCTGGGCAGCCTTTGCAGAACCCGTCCTTGACGAGTGCCTTAAAGGTGATTAGGGAGGCTCCCAATGAGATGCTCCCTCTCGTGGGAGAAGTGCATGTGAGTAAGGTTCAGCAAATCACGCTGTTTCTGACGAGTGGGGTAGAAGTCCGTTTAGGACAGGCCCAAGAGTGGAAGGATAAGCTGCAAGTCCTTTTTCGTCTCCTACAGGACAAAGACTACCAAACTATGCAACCGGGAGTACGTTACATTGATTTTACGGCGGCCACGCCCGTGATCGGCCGTTAGTTGAAAGGGGGCGGGCAACAGTGTGGTTGCCAATTCTGGGATTGATTTTAGGTCTGGCGATTGGGTATGTAAGCCCTTTTTCAGTGCCAATTAACTATGCCAAGTATCTTTCCGTCGCGATCTTAGCGGCTCTTGATTCTGTCCTAGGCGGGATTCGAGCGGCCCAGGAAGATCACTTCGACAGCATGGTCTTTTTGACCGGTTTTTTTAGCAACATTCTCTTGGCGGGGATACTGGCTTATGTTGGGGATCGGATCGGGGTCGATCTTTACTTGGCAGCTGTGGTGGCATTCGGAGTGCGTTTGTTTCAGAACTTGGCCATTATTCGTCGCCATTTGCTGCGGAAATAGCCGAAGCTCAGGGTTTTCCTGCGGGGTGTTGACGAGTAAACTCGTTTTGCTAAAGCAAAACACGGGGCTGCAGATGGAGACTCTAAAAAATTTCTATATCATCCATCGTGAAAAAAGGGATATCGAGAAAGGATATAGAATGTTTTACGAAATGAGGAATTGGACAGGAAACTGTTTCGGGTAATACAAGGGGGGCGCTAGATGCTGGAATTTGATACGGAGGTCAACCAATTTGCCGAAATTAAAGTGATCGGGGTTGGCGGAGGCGGAAATAATGCGGTCAACCGGATGATAACCTCTGGGCTAAAAGGGGTAGAATTTATCTCGGTGAATACCGATTCGCAGGCGTTAAACCTCTCCAGGGCAGCGAGCAAGCTTCAGATCGGAGTGAAGCTGACCAAGGGATTAGGTGCCGGGGCGAATCCTGAAATCGGAGCCAAGGCAGCGGAAGAAAGCCGGGAGGATCTGGTTCAGGCCCTGAAGGGGGCAGACATGGTATTTGTGACTGCGGGCATGGGTGGAGGCACCGGTACAGGGGCTGCCCCGATCGTAGCGCAGGTCGCTAAGGAAATGGGAGCTTTGACTGTCGGTGTCGTGACCCGTCCTTTTACCTTCGAAGGGCGAAAGCGGGCGATGCAGGCTGAAAAAGGGATTGCCGATTTGAAGAGCAAAGTGGATACGTTGATCACGATCCCCAATGATCGCCTGTTGCAGGTTGTGGACAAGCATACCACCATTCATGAAGCTTTTCGGATTGCTGATGATGTCCTGCGGCAAGGGGTTCAGGGAATTTCGGATCTCATTGCCGTACCCGGTTTGATTAATTTGGACTTCGCTGACGTGAAAACCATCATGATGAATACCGGTTCGGCGCTGATGGGGATTGGACAAGCCACCGGTGAAAATCGCGCTTCTGATGCAGCGCGCAAAGCGATTTCCAGTCCGCTGTTGGAGACATCCATCGAAGGAGCGCAGGGTGTCCTCTTGAATATCACGGGCGGCCCGAATCTCACCTTGTTTGAGGTTAATGAAGCCTCTGAGATCATTGCCCAAGCGGCAGATCCGGAAGCGAACATCATTTTCGGAGCGGTTATTGATGAGAACATGAAAGAAGAAGTGCGCGTTACCGTCATCGCCACAGGATTTGATCAGCGGCCCTCCGTACAAAGCATCAAGCCTCCAGAAATGGTCATTAAACCTACCCAGAGCGAAATGGAAGTTGATATTCCCGAGTTTCTACGGAAGTCTAAGTTTAGGGTATAAGCGCCAATTCGATGTTCGAAAGTTCTAAGTTCTAAGTTCGAATGGGAAGATATCGGGGGAAGACACCGGGGACGGTTCTCTTTGTCTCAAAAAGACAAGAGAACCGTCCCCTTGTCTTCCTCCAACCGTGAGACTCCTACTAGTTCACTTCCCTCCCTGATATCCCTCGCTCAAAATCTACACAACTCGCACCTTGATGCTAAAAATTTCCATTTAGTTCTACCCTAATGCGACAGGTTTTATCCTTTGTCTCCGGTATAATTTTGAAAGAGCAGGAGAGAAGGGTGTCTGAGCAATGACCGGTGAAGGAACTTACCTTGACCTGAACTTCTTAATCAATGGTGGAATGGATGCTTTTCTCCTGATGCTGACAGGGAGACTTTTGCATTTTTCGGTAAGTCGGATCGGGCTCTTGATCGCCAGCCTCATCGGCGAAATTCCCGTCGTTCTTGCTGTGACGGGGCCAACAGTGCTCGTCATTTTCAGCAAGATGGTTGTCCCCCTGCTGATGGTCAGGGTCGCCTACGGTTGCCTAGGCCTGCGAAGGTGCAGCAAGGCATTTTTAGGTTTTTTGCTCGTCTCAGCTGGGCTGGGCGGGTTGATCCAGGCCTTATGGGGGTGGGTGCAGTTTGATGTTTCCCCAGCCAAAGCGACCTTGGCTTTGGCACTGCACAACCTCTGGGTGTTGCCCTTGGCCGCTTTCTTATGGTGGCTGAGCCAAACGATCTGGCAGCGCTGGCAGTCTGAGATGTTTCATTACCAAGCGGGTATTTACGATGTTGAGATTGATTTTGGCGAAAATGCCGATCTCCTTCAGGTCAAGGCGTTGTTGGATACAGGCAACAGCCTGCGGGATCCCCTGACTGGCGCTCCGGTTCTGATCCTGGAAGAGGCTGCGGCTGCAGCAGCGATGCCGCAGGAATTAAAGGAATTTCTCCAGCTTCCGTGGCGCGGCGCCAGAGATCCATGGCCATTCCTCCTCGCCAATCCCGAATGGTTAAAACGGTTGATTTTCATCCCGTGTCAAGGATTGGGCGGGGAAAACTGGCTTCTCGGTATAAGGCCCAAGGGCGTGTGTTATCAAAACGGGGAAGGGAAAACCCCGTTCAAAGCGACGGTTGCTTTGGTTGAGCAGGTTTTAAGTCAAGAAGGAGCCTATCAGGCCTTGTTGCATCAGGAACATGTACAGAAAGGGGCTGATGATGCATGAAATTTAGCCGAGAAATCCAAAGTAAAATCAGGGCTTTTAGGATCCTCCTGTTAGATAACTTAGCTAGGCTGTGGCAGCGCTGGTTCAAACGGGAGATCTATTATGTGGGCAGTAGCGAAGCCCTCCCGCCGCCGCTCAGTTCCAACGAAGAAGGGGAACTGTTAGAAAGGTTGGAGTTGGGGGATCCTTCAGTACGCGCTATTCTTATCGAACGCAACCTTCGATTGGTTGTCTATATTGGCCGAAAATTTGAAAACACGGGGATTGGCATCGAAGATCTGGTCTCCATTGGAACCATTGGACTGATTAAAGCTGTTAACACGTTCGATCCCCAAAAGAAAATCAAATTAGCAACCTATGCTTCCCGCTGTATTGAAAATGAAATCCTCATGTACTTGAGACGCAACAATAAGACACGCTCCGAAGTCTCATTCGACGAACCGCTCAATATCGATTGGGATGGTAATGAACTTCTTCTCTCCGATGTCATGGGTACGGAAACGGATATTATTTCCCGCCCTCTGGAAGAGGAAGTCGATCGGCAAAATCTCTACTTAGCAATGGCCCGCCTTTCGGCGCGGGAAAAGCTGATTATGGAGCTGCGTTATGGTTTAGATAATGGGGCGGAAAAGACTCAGAAAGAAGTGGCGGATCGGTTGGGGATTTCCCAGTCTTATATTTCACGCTTGGAAAAAAGAATTATTAGGAGACTTCGGAAAGAATTTTATCGCTTAGAATAACATGCTTGGCCTTGGGGCATACTTTCCAACAGAAAACTGCTGGAGGTGCTCTGATGGCTTTAAACAAAGTAGAGATCTGTGGCGTGAACACCTCGAAGTTGCCGGTGCTTAACAACGCTAAAATGAAGGAGCTGTTTGTAGTCTACCAAGCAGGCGATCGCAGTGCTCGAGATAAGCTGATCTACGGGAACCTGCGTTTAGTCCTCAGCGTCATCCAAAGGTTTACGAATCGAGGCGAATTTGTCGATGATCTTTTTCAAGTCGGCTGCATCGGCTTGATGAAGGCCATCGACAACTTTGATTTAGGCCAAAACGTTAAATTTTCGACCTATGCGGTTCCTATGATTATCGGGGAAATTCGCCGCTATTTGCGGGATAACAATCCCATTCGGGTCAGCCGTTCCCTGAGGGATATTGCCTATAAGGCGTTGCAAGTACGGGATCAGCTGGTTAGCGAGTGTGCCCGTGAACCGACTGTCAGCGAGATCGCAGAAAAGCTTTCCCTTCCGCGTGAGGAAGTGATCTTCGCCTTAGACGCGATTCAAGAACCAATTTCTCTCTTTGAGCCAATTTATCATGACGGAGGAGACCCAATTTTTGTCATGGATCAAATTGGGGATGACAAACATTCGGATTCGAGCTGGGTCGAAGGATTAGCGGTGCGGGAAGCGCTCAGGCGGTTAGGGGAACGGGAAAAGCTCATCCTCTCCCTGCGCTTTTTCCATGGAAAAACCCAAATGGAGGTTGCTGATGAAATCGGCATCTCGCAAGCCCAAGTCTCGCGCCTGGAAAAAGCCGCCCTGCATCACATGCGAAAATACGTATGATGCCGGAGGTCGGAGGTCGGAGGCGTGATTTCGGAGGTTAGAGGTCAGAATTCTGAGGTCAGAGGCACGATGCGCGAAATCTGGACTAAAGCATCGCTACCGAAGGTGTGCTACAATGGATCCCCCAGCACTATGATTGCTAAGACCGCGAATGTTGATCACCTTTCCCGCATAGAAATGAAGGGAGGGAGGGGGAAAACATGCGCATCTCGGAGCTTCGTCTTTTAGATATTGTCAACGTCAAAGACGGTCGTCGTTTAGGTCCTATTAAAGACCTGGATTTGGACATGGAACGGGGAGCAGTTAAAGGTATCCTTGTACCGGGGGCTAGCCGCAGCTGGGGTTTTTTTGGTGGTGGTCGTAGTGAAGATATTTATATCCCCTGGGATCGTGTCAAAAAGATTGGAGTTGACGTGATTTTAGTGGATGCGCAAGACCTGCCAGATGTGGAAAGTGATTGATAGAGAATATACCGGATAAGTACCCGAACAGCCAGGGGAATTTTGTCTCCTGGCTTTTTCGATATTCGTGATTCGAAGTGTCGGACTAGGACCTATGGACAGTTTGTCCTCGGGGAAAATTATGGTATAGTTAAAGAAACATCAGGTTAGGAGCATGACCATGGGCTGGGAATGGAATCACGGCACATTGCCGTATCTATATGTGTCAGAGTGGACATCGCGAGGGGTCGAAACGGGCTTTTCCTCTCGAGTTGGAGGAGTCAGCACCGGGGCGTATGCCTCACTCAACTTGGGTCTGCATGTTGGGGATGCACCGGGGACCGTGCTGGAGAACAGGGGGCGCTGGCTCGCACGCTTTGGGGCGGACTGGCAGGGGGTGGCTGTTGGGGAGCAGGTGCACGGAAGCCGTGTGCTTTGGGTGGAAAACAGCGATGGTGGTCGGGGGGCACGGAGCCTTGATACAGCCCTGCCCCAGGTCGATGGGCTGTTGACCCAGAGCGGTCTCGGCTTGATGGCTTTTTTTGCAGACTGTGTTCCGATTTTTTTCTATCATCCGCGCCTTGAAGCTGTGGGGCTTGCCCATGCAGGCTGGAAAGGAACTGTCGGAAAAATCGTCTTGCGGATGCTGGAGGCCTTGGCAGAGCGTGGCGGGCGGCCTGAGGAAGCGTGGGCAGCCTTGGGGCCAAGCATTGGGGCTTGCTGTTATGAGGTGGACGAGCCTTTGGCTGAGCGTTTTCGGGTTGACTTTCAGGAGACCCCTTTTCTGACGCCCACGTGTCAAGGGCATTATCGTCTCGATCTTGGGCAGGCGAATCAAATCATGCTCCGAACGGCAGGAGTGCCAGAGGAGCAGATCGCCGTGGCAGGGCAATGTAGCGCTTGTCATCCGGATCGTTTCTTTTCCCATCGTCGGGATGGGGTACCTACGGGTCGAATGGCGGGTTGGATCCGGCATAGGGGGAAGGGAGAGGGCTGAAATGGCTGTGATTCTGGTCGTAGACGATGAAGAGCCGATTCAAGAGTTATTGCGCTTTAACCTTGAAAAGGAAGGATATCGAGTGCGCTTGGCCTCAGATGGGTTGGAGGCGTTAGCCTTAATCGAGAAAGAGTCTCCCGATCTGGTGCTGCTCGATCTCATGTTGCCGGGAATCGACGGGCTGGAGGTCTGCCACCGTCTGCGCATGCAGACGAAGTTTCAGGAGTTGCCGGTCATCATGCTAACGGCCAAAGGGGAGGAAATCGACAAAGTCTTAGGGCTGGAACTGGGGGCGGACGATTATATCACAAAGCCGTTCAGCCCGAGGGAGTTGCTCGCGCGCATTAAGGCGCGCCTGCGCCGAATTAAATCTGTGCCTGAGGGGACAGAGGAAATCCGGCGGGGGGATCTGCGGCTTAATTCAAGTCGCTTTCAGGTCTTTGTCCGGGATGAGGAAATCGAATTGACGCATAAGGAGTTTGAACTCTTGCGTGCCCTGCTCATGCACCCGGGGAGGGTCTATTCCCGGGATGAGCTTTTGGAACAAATCTGGGGTTATGATTTTATGGGGGATACGCGCACGGTGGATGTCCATATCCGCCACTTGCGGCAAAAAATTGAGAAGGACCCATCCAATCCGGATATGATTGAAACTCTCCGGGGGGTTGGGTACCGATTTAGGGGTTAAATTCATGAGTCTGAAGTGGCGGTTAGTGGGTCTCTTTTTCGCGATGACGGGGTTGTCCCTGCTCCTTTTCCGGGTTGGGGAACGCGGACGTTATGCGCTTGCGGGCTTAATGGTTGATCCGTGGGTGGGCATTCTGGCTTTAATGTTGCCTGGCGCAGCGGTCTTCGTTTTTGCCAGCAAATTATCAGCACAGCTGGAAAACTTGCGAGAAGCCGCAGCACGCCTTTCACGGGGCAGCTTTGACAAGGTTTATTTTCCCGATTCTTCGGATGAGCTGGGAGAACTGGCGGACGAACTGAACCGTTTGTCAAAGCATAACGAGAATATGATCAAGCAGGCCGTACAAGAGGCCCGTCGCCTCGAGGCGTTGCTTAAGGGGATGCAGGAAGGGGTTGTTGCTCTCGATCATGTGGGGCGGATAATGTTACTCAATCTGGCTGCCGAGCGGATTTTTGGGTGTGGGTTTGAAGACGTCAAACAGAAATACTTTTTGGAGATCGTGGACAATCCCGGTCTAGACCAGCTGGTGACCGAGGTTTTGCGTGGTGGTTCGACCGGGATTTTGGAGATGAATCTAGGTAGTGCCCATCTCCAAATTCAGGTAAGCCCGATCCTTACCGAGGAGGGGCGGCCGCAGGGGGCCGTCGTCGTCGGCCATGATGTCACTGAACTGAGGAGGCTTGAACAGCTGCGGACGGAATTTGTGGCCAATGTATCCCATGAGCTGCGTACTCCTCTTACCTCGATTAAAGGGTTCGCGGAAACTCTTTTGGATGGAGCAGCCGAAGTGCCCGAGCTGAGAAAACGGTTCCTCAAGATTATCGAAGCAGAGACCCTGCGCTTACAGCGGTTGATTGAGGATCTATTGACCCTTTCCCATTTGGAGAACCGGGATGTCCGGCGTCCAGGAGGAGCCAGCTATATCGAAAAAGCCTTTGAAAAAATTCAGCCCGTGATTCAGCAGTATGCAGAGGCTAAAGGAATCGAAGTGAGAGTGAATTTCCAGGCAAGTCTTCCGGCCATTGCCCTCGGGGAGGATCTTCTGAGCCAGGTGATGCTCAACCTTATGGAGAATGCGGTAAAATACACTTCTGCGGGCTATGTTTGGCTGGCGGCGCAAGTAGGCATCGGGGAAGTCCGAATAGATGTCGGGGACACGGGCTGTGGCATACCGGAAGAGAACCTGCCCCGGATTTTTGAGCGTTTTTACCGGGTCGATAAGGCCCGTTCCCGGGAACAAGGGGGTACGGGGTTGGGACTGAGCATTGTGAAACATATTGTGGATGGTTCGGGAGGGCAGATTACCGTGCGCTCTCGTGTGGGAGAGGGGAGTGTGTTTACCTGCAGTTTGCCGAGGGCTTTAGAGGCACCGGGCGGCTGATGGTTACGAAGGGAGTGTTATCATTGAAAGTGAGGTGAGCCCCCATAACGCCAGCCGTCAAGAAAAAAAAGAGAAGGACCTTCAGTATTAGGTATTTTGGCGCTTTAGCCGTACTCATCACTCTTATGGCCGGAGCGGGGTTTTATCGGGCAGCTTGGGGAGAAGAACGGATCGTTTATACTCAGATTGAGCCTGGGGCGATCACCCATGAACAAAAGGTGGAGGCAGCTTTTGCCAACGTTGAGGTTTTGCTCCAGGCTCCTACTGCCGGGAAAGTCAGCTTTTACGGCAAAGATGGAGAGCGCTTTCGACGCGGAGCCGGGGTGGCGCAGATCCTGCCGGAAGGAGCGGCTCCGGGTACGACGGGTGCGGTCCAAGGGACGGTGGTCGCGGCGGCCACAGGGGGGCTCGCTTATCAGGAAATCGATGGTTTAGAAGCCGTACTGACTCCGAATCATTTACTTAACATGGATCTGAGCAAACTTCTCAGTCAAAGTGGCAGCGTAAAAAAACTAGAACGGGTACAAGCAGGGGAAGCATTTGCCAAAATGGTAGATAACCTTGTTCAAACCTATGCTTTTATCCATCTGCCGAATCTCGATGGCATCAATATGGGGAAAAATCTAACACTTAGAGTCTCCGGAAAGCTTGAATCCGCTAAGATCCTGCGTAAATCTGAGAACCCACTCGGTGTGGTGGTCGAGTTTCCCCATTTCCTCGACAGCACGGTGCAGTATCGACGGCAGTCAGTTGACTGGATTACCGGTTCTCCGGTTCAAGGTTTGCTCCTGCCAAAATCAGCCCTGGTTCAGCAAGGGGATAAACAAGGGGTGTATGCCGTCGTGGGGGGCCTAATCCGCTTTAAGGAAGTTGGAGTGTTGGATCAGGATACTCAGCGGGTTTGCGTGAAAGGATTGACAGAGGGGGGATTAGTGGTTACCAATCCAAGATTGGATCTGGAAGGGAAACAGGCGGCAAAAAATTAACGGATATTGGCAAGGAATGGCAGGAAATAAGGGTTGTATGTAGAACTAGTTCAAAATGGAGTGATTCCATGAGCATTGAGCAAAACTTAGCCCGAGTACGGCAAAACATTGAGGTGGCTGCGAGGCGGGCTCGGCGCGACCCCTCCGAGATTAAACTTCTGGCCGTATCGAAGACGATGTCTGTTCTGGCGGTCGAGGAGGCTTATCGAGCCGGGCAAAGGGATTTTGCGGAGAACCGGGTTCAGGAGTGGCATCTCAAAGCGCCGGATTTACCTCAGGATGCCAAGTGGCATCTCATCGGCCAGCTCCAGACGAATAAAGTAAAATATTTGGACTCCCGTTTGGCTCTCATCCATTCGCTCGACCGCGTGAGTCTTTTGCAGGAATTGGAACGGCAGGGGGCCAGAAAAGATTGGACTTGGAACACGCTGGTGCAAGTTAACATCGCCCGTGATCCAGCCAAAGCGGGTCTTTTGACAGAGGAGATTGAAGATTTCCTGGCGCTCCTCGGCGAGCATCCCCATGTCCGGGTTTGGGGATTGATGACGATCGGAGCGTTGGCAGCGACTTCAGAAGAAACACGGGTTTTTTTTCGCGAACTCCGGGTGCTGCGGGATGAACTCCAAGACAAGCAGTGGCCAGGGGTAAAGCTTAGCGAACTGTCGATGGGAATGAGCCAGGATTATGAAACAGCGGTGGAAGAAGGAGCAACAATGGTGCGGGTAGGCCGGGGAATTTTTGGCGATCGCATAAATGCGTAGGGTATAAAAGAGCAAATTTTGGCGTTAAATCAAAGGAGGAATAACGATGGCTAAGTTCATGGACAAAGTGATCAGCATTATGGGCCTTGGCGAGGGGGAGCCGGAAGAAGAGGAATTGCAGGCAGAGGAAGAGAAGGATGATGTTCGTGAAGCGGTACGAGGCCGCAAAAGTCCGCAGGTTGTGAGTATTCATACGCAAAAACAACTACGGGTGGTCGTGATGGAACCGTCCACCTTTGAAGAAGCTCAAAATATTGCTGACCAGTTGAAAAACAGGAGGCCGGTGATTGTCAACCTGGAAAATACGGATCGGAATCTGGCCAAGCGGATTGTGGATTTTATCAGCGGAACGACGTATGCTTTGAATGGGAATATGCAAAAAGTAGGGAATGGGATTTTTCTCTTTGTTCCCAGCAATGTGGATATTTCGGGCGAGGCCAGGGAAGAATTGAAGGAAAAAGGAATCTTTTGGTCATTCTCGAAGTGAATTCGTTTTCATCCACCTGAAGTTAACACTAATTAACGCCCGCTTGTGGAAGTGGGCGTCTCGAACGAGGCTAAGGAGGGGATCGCTATATTACTGCTAGCTCGAATTCTTGATAATGTCATTACCCTGATGATTTGGGCGATTGTAATTCGTGCGCTTTTATCGTTTATTCCTCATTCGCCGCATCAGAAGGTGATTCGTCTTCTCTATGATGTGACCGATCCGATTCTGAAACCGTTTCAGCGCTTTCAATTGGGGGGGGCTGGCTTTGCTGTGGACTTTTCTCCGGTGCTGGCCATCATCGTCCTCAATATCCTGCGTAGCGTGTTGATGAGACTTCTCATTGGCTAGCAAGGCTTACACAAGGCGGGTCAGGAGGATGGAAAAATGCAGCTTACACCGATTGATATCCGGGGCAAAACCTTTCGCCGCTCCCTACGGGGGTATGAACCGCAGGAAGTTGACAAGTTTTTAGAAAGCATAAGCCAAGAGTTCGAAAAAACCTATGGAGAAAACTTCGAGCTGAAAGAAAAAGCTGGGCGTTTGGAAGCTGAGCTTAGGCATTATAAGACCTTGGAGAACACCTTGCAGCAAACCATGGTGTTAGCCCAGCAGACGGCAGAGGAAGTAAAGCAGTCCGCGCACCGTGAAGCGGAGCTTATTCTGCGCCAGACTGAAGAAGAGAACAGACAAAAGCTGTCTGAATCGCAGAAAAAATGGGCAGAAATACAGGAAGAGATCCAGGAACTCCTGCGTAAACGGGAACTCATCCGTACGCAGTTAAAATCATTTCTGCATGCGCATCTTGACTTAACTGCATCATATAGTGATGATCAAGAGACCTCGTAAAAGAGGCGAGCCGATGGACGCTGCGGTTTCGATAGGCGTTTGCTGTTTTGGCTTGGTTGCAGAGGAGCACCCCTGGTGGTATAATGGGCATTATGTTTGAAGGGGAAAGATAGTGACTGATGAGAAATATAATTTATAGTGAAATTGCCCCAGACTTTCTCATTCAAGGATTGGGGTTGCATCCGGAGGGTCAGAGTGGCTGGGTCGGCAAAATTGGGCGTCATGAGGTCGCCCTGTTTTTAGCTTCTGAACCTACGATTTTGGTGGATGGGGAAATACAAGTCTTGGCGATAGGTTTAGCTCCCGGGGGGAAGTTTCGATCCGGTGATGTCTTAATGGCAGGAAGTGATGAACTTCTCGATCGGACATTTCAGGCCTTGGATGAAATGGAGCAGCGCGGAGTAGTGGTGAGTCTTGTGGCGTCCGATGACCCCAGTCAGATCTATGTGGCTAAAGAACCATTGCAATCTGAGGTTCAGGTCTGGAAAGAGAAAAAGGTGCCGTATATCTGTCTCTTGATGGTTGAGCCGATGAGCAATGATGATCAGGCAAAACTGGTCACGCTGGTGCGTAAGATCATTAATTAAATAGGACAATGCGTTGATAAGGACGTTCTTTGCTTTACGTCTTGACAGCGAGCGGGAAAGGGTGTAAGCCCGCAAGAACCAAGCAAAGAGGATCCCCTTAGAGTGGATGGCTGAAGAGAGTAAGCCGTTCCGTTTAGCCTCCGTTACGGGCTTCCAAGTGGCCGGGGTTTTCTCGGCAACCAGGGTGGTACCGCGAGTGATCTCGTCCCTTAGGGGACGGGGTTTTTTATTGACTGGGCATTTTTCCTTAATATGGTTTGATTGAGTTAATTTTTGGGAGGGTAAATCATGGACTACCGTAACACGCTGAACCTACCGGAAACCGAGTTCCCGATGCGGGGGAATCTTCCCCAGCGGGAGCCGGAAATCCTAAAACAGTGGGAAAAGGAAAACGTCTATGCGTTGGTGGAGAAGGCCCGCACAGGCCGGACGAAGTTCGTCCTGCATGACGGCCCACCCTATGCAAACGGGGATATTCATCTAGGGCATGCGCTGAATAAAGTATTAAAAGATATCATTGTCAAGTATAAGACGATGGCTGGCTTTGATTCTCCCTATGTTCCCGGCTGGGATACGCATGGCCTCCCGATTGAGCAGCAGGTGATCAAAAAACTGGGGCTTAACCGGCACGCAGTGTCAACTCTGGAATTTCGCAAGCGCTGCCGGGAGTATGCGGAGAAATATGTCGCGATTCAGCGCGAGCAGTTCAAGCGCCTAGGGGTGCGGGGAGACTGGGGTCACCCCTATCTCACCTTGCAAAAGCGCTATGAAGCAGCGCAAATCGGGGTTTTTGGGGCAATGGCCAAGAAGGGGTATATCTATAAAGGCCTGAAGCCAGTATATTGGTGTCCGTCTTGTGAGACTGCGCTCGCAGAAGCAGAGATTGAATATGCGGACAAGACCTCGACTGCGGTCTATGTGAAATTCCCAGTCAAAGATGGTAAAGGCATCCTCACTGAGCCTAAGAGCTTTGTGGTGATCTGGACGACAACCCCCTGGACACTTCCAGCGAACGTCGCTATCAGTGTGCATCCCGACTACACTTACGTTTTGGCCGAGGATGGGGATGAGCGCCTGGTCGTGGCCGAAGGGATGTTGGAGAGCCTGCGGGAACCCTGGAACCTGGAGCTTCGCGTAGCGAAAACTTTTAAAGGCAAGGAACTGGAAGGGGTTCTCTGTCAGAATCCCTTGATGGGAACGGATTCCGTGCTTATCTGTGGCGAGCATGTCACCTTGGAGCAGGGCACGGGCTGCGTGCATACCGCTCCGGGACATGGGGAAGAAGACTTTGTGGCCGGCAAGGAATATGGGCTGTCTGTGCTTTGCCCGGTGGATCACCAAGGAAAATTTACCGCAGAGGGCGGAAAATATATGGGTCTCAAGACGGACATTGCGAACCCCGTGATTGTGGAAGACCTGAAAGACAAAGGGGTGCTCATCCGGGAAGATAAGATCAAGCACAGTTACCCGCACTGTTGGCGTTGCAAGAGCCCGATTATTTTCCGAGCCACAGAGCAGTGGTTTGCCTCTATCGATGGCTTCCGCAAACAGACCTTAGAGGCGATCGATAAGGTGCAATGGATTCCCCAATGGGGCCGCGATCGGATCTACAACATGATTGCCGACCGGGGAGACTGGTGTATTTCCAGGCAGCGAACGTGGGGCGTTCCGATTCCGATCTTCTACTGTGAAGACTGTGGCAAAGAACTTATCACTGATCAAACGATCGCCAGGGTTCAGGAGATCTTCGCCCAAGAGGGCTCCGATGCCTGGTTTGCCCATACGGCTGAGGAGCTTCTGCCGGTGGGAATTGCGTGTTCCTGCGGCGGGACGATTTTCCGTAAGGAAACGGACATCATGGATGTCTGGTTTGATTCCGGCACCAGCCATGTCGGGGTACTCAAAGAACGGGAAGATTTGACTTGGCCGGCGGATCTCTACCTCGAAGGGTCGGATCAGCACCGAGGCTGGTTCAACTCGTCTCTGTCAACTTCGGTGGCGGCTTTTGGCACGGCCCCGTACAAAGCGGTATTAACCCATGGTTTCCTCGTGGATGAGCAAGGACGCAAGATGTCAAAGTCCCTGGGGAATGGGGTCGATCCGCTCCAAGTCGTCAAGGACATGGGCGCCGATATCCTGCGGCTTTGGGTTTCCTCTGCCGACTACAAATCGGATGTGGCCGCCTCCCCTCGGATTATGAAGCAAATGACCGAAGCTTACCGCAAGATCCGCAATACCTTGCGTTTCCTCCTCAGCAACCTAAATGATTTTGACCCGGCGGAGGATAAGGTATCCTATGCCGAACTTCCGGAATTGGATCGCTGGGCTTTATTGAAACTCGCTCGGGTTGTCGAAAAGGTCTTAGATGCCTATGAAACTTACGAATTCCACCAAGTGTATCATACGATTCACAATTTCTGTACGGTGGAAATGAGTGCCATTTACCTCGATATTGTCAAGGATCGTCTCTATGTCGAAGGGAAGACGGCGAAAATCCGGCGGGCGGCGCAAACCGTTCTCTATGAAGTGTTGACCGCGCTCGTGCGTCTATTGGCCCCGATCCTAACCTTTACGTCCGAGGAGATTTGGACCTACGTTCCGGGCGTTGAAAAGGGATCCAGCGTGCAAACAGCGGAGATGCCAAAGGTCGTGGCGGAGTGGATTCATGAGGAGCTGGCGGAGAAGTGGGATAGAATTATCGACCTCCGAGGTGATGTAAGCAAAGTCCTGGAAAAGGCCCGCCAGGAGAAGCTGATCAACCATCCCCTGACGGCACAGGTTGATCTTTATCCCACATCCGAGCAATACGAATTTTTGAGTCAGATCCCCAATCTTGCGGAGATTTTCATTGTGTCAGGGCTGACTCTTCATGAGCCGGGGGAAGTACGACCGGAAGAAACGCTGGCGGCAGAAGCCCATGACGGATTGGGAATTGGGGTGCGTCCGGCTGAAGGGGACAAATGTGAGCGCTGTTGGATGTATCATCCGGCTGTCGGTACGGACGAGGAACATCCGCATCTCTGCCCGCGCTGTGTCAGTGTGGTCAAAAGCTTATAGCAGTTTATCAGTGCGCTAGTCTCTCAGGACTGGCGCGTCTTGTTAACCATTCAATGTATAAACCCTGCCCCATAACTGTTGTAAGGACAAACCACATGGTATAATGTGTCTCAGAACATCAATTTTTATAAAAATAATCGCTTGTTATCCCCGGAAGGGCTTTGTGCTGTATTCGGTATCCTTGGAACCATATAACCCATGAATTGCATGGACAAGTGATTTTATGTTGTCGAAAAAATGAGGCATTGGAGTGAGTGGAAGATGGAACTGAATGAAGCCATTGCGAATCGCATGGCACACTTTGTTTTCGAAGAAAGTGGATACCACGTGATTGTCTGTGATCGAAGTGGCCATATCATTGCGGATTCAGCGGGAAAGCGAGTCGGTATGCTGCACAGCGGGGCGGAGCGGATCATGAGTACGGATGAGGATTTTGCTGCCGTAACTCCTGAACAGGCTGCTGCTTCTGAGGGGAAGATGCGGGAAGGGTATAATCTGGCGATTAAAGCGGACGGCCAGAAGATTGGTACTTTTGGCATGGCGGGCCCCATGGCTATCGTCAAACCGATCGCTAAGATCGCGGCAGGCATTGTTACCACGATGCTTAGGGATGAGGAATTAAAACACATTATCCGTAGCCAGGTCGAGGGTCTGAGTGCATCCATCGAGCAGGCAGCCAGTGCGGTTCAGGAAATGGCCGCATCTTCGGAGGAGGTTGCGAGCATCAGCCAAACCGTCGCACACGTCGCCGAGGAAGGCAGGGAACAGGTGAAGGCCACTGCGAGCATCCTGGACTTCATCCGCAGAGTGGCCAACCAGACGAATCTCCTGGGGCTGAATGCAGCGATTGAAGCTGCCCGCGCCGGGGAACAAGGGAAGGGCTTTTCTGTCGTCGCCGGGGAAGTCCGCAAACTCGCCGAAGAGAGCAACCGCTCGGCCAATGAAATCAGCGGCATCCTTAACCAGTTCCAGGCTACCATGGAACGGATCATGGAAAGCGTCACGCAAAATAGTTCTATCACCCAGGAGCAGGCAAACGCTACTCAGGATATTACACGCATGGTCGAAAATGTGCGCCAGGTCGGGCAAGAACTGCAGGGGTTGGCGGGCAAGCTGTAGGAAGAGTGTTCTGGGGATGTTGAGGCTGCTTGCCTTTTCCTATCGCATCTCCTTGCGTTTTTATGAAAAGAGAGAGTTTTAGCCTATCTAAAGAAAATAAGCCCCTCAGCTTGAGGAGCTTATTTTGTGTTTGGCGCTATGACGGATTCAAGGGCACCTCATCGAGCCTTCCACTGGCGAAATGACTCGGCTCAGCGGTAGCATCGTCTGAAGCAAGGGTGCCGAAATTGACATCGCTCGAAACTGTAACAGGTGCACCGACAAACACATCTTCCGGATCATAACCTGCGGCGAGCATTTCCAGGTAGCGCTGTTTCGCTTCTTTTTCATTGAGGAGATCCAATTCGGATTTTAGGCCTACAAAATACTTCATGCGATTCACCTCAATTTCCCTGATTGGTATGGTTCTGAGATCGATTATGAGCATATTCTCCTGAAAATATGCATCATAAAGAAGCTCTCCCTGGATTTGCTCAATGTCACAGGCGGAACAAGCTCTAAATTAGCTTGACGGAAGTGCCAAGCCAGACAAACATATAACCCACTTACAGCATCAATTTTAATGTTCCTTTAATCCCTCTTGCAATGTTGTTTAATCTTGCCAGGTTATGATATCTCCAGAGTGAAAAACTCAAATCAAATACACATAAGGAGGTCATAACTGTGAAAAAATCATTCATTGCTACCACAGGTACTCTCGCTCTCGTCGGTGCACTTGCCGGGCTCTCCGCCTTTGGTGGAGCAGCCTTCGCCTCACCTGCCCCTGCGGCCACACCGGTAAGCACACCCGCCGCCATCACCCAAAGTGCGTTACCTCAGCCTGCTCCCACTGCGGCAGTATCCGCCGCACCAGCCACAACTACCGTCCAGACTCAAGAAAAGGCCGATAGGGAAAAAACCTCGGGTACAGAGGCTAACACAGCCGATACGGACAAAGACAACGTGAACTATCAAGAACAAGGAGATCAGCAAGGTAATAACGGAGTGGCCGAACAAGGCCAAGCTGCCGACCAAGAAAAGGCATCTGCTGAGAAAGGATCCGGTACACCTGACACCGATAACCTGGATGTCCAACAGTAAACCAGACCTCTAACTCAAAACATCTGTTACCGAAAAAACCCGATAGGGCTAGACGCTCTTTCGGGTTCTCCATTTTCTCGTCTACAATTACGTCTGCCCCATTTCGTCGTGGGTGTAGCCTTATTCATTAAAAAGTGGTTGAGGGAGCAGATGAAAATGTATGTATTTAACCGATCTAAATTCCGGAAAATACCAGACCCCTTCTGGGAGGAGAAGGAAGGCTTCCGAAGACGAACTTCGGAGGGCTTTTTTGGCCCGTAAAAGTGCCCTTGCAGAAATCGCCAGCATATAGTATTATTACAAATAACTTAACAACCAGAACAACGATGATGGAGAAAAGTAGGTTGGTTCCAGCCCCACAGGAAAGATGGGTCGCAGATTGAGAGCCTTTCTGAGGTGTGCCTGACTGAAGTTCCCTCCTGAGTTGCCGACTGAAACGAGATGGTTAGGAAGTCTGCCTTCGCTCAAGGAGTTATTTCATGGGATGTGGCAGGCGGAGCAACATTGTTTCTTGTGCGTAGGTTAGGCCGCAAGCTTCCAGCGTTAACGGGAAGGGGGTATCGGATAGTGTACCCTAGGTGAGGTGAGCTTCTTGTTGAGGAAGTTAACCGAGGTGGTCACGCGAAAGATGAGCTTTCGTCCTCGAAGGGCGGAAGTTTTTATGTTTTTCTAAGGCCCTACCTAGGATCATGCTTGTTCCTGTGCCTTGATACGAGTGGATCGCCCCGTCAGGGGAGTGATCAACTAGGGTGGTACCGCGAAAGACCCGCAGCTTTCGTCCCTAAGAAGGATGAAGACTGTGGGTTAACTTTATGCCGAGGACGTTTGGATGCTCGTACCGAAAATGATATTGAGGGAGGAAAAACACATGGTTATCGTGATGAAACTCAATGCTTCTGAGGAAGACATCACAGCGATCAACGAAGAACTGAAGCGCTACGGGCTGGAAGGCCACCTCATTCACGGAGTAAATCGGATTGTCATCGGGGCGGTGGGGGATCGCGAAGCCCTCCTGTCGCAAGGGTTAGAAATGATGTCAGGGGTGGAACAAATCGTGCCCATCATGAGGCCGTATAAACTCGTGAGTCGGGAGGCCCAGGAAGAACGGACGATTGTGCGGGTAAAAACGGCGGCGATCGGTGGTTCGGAGGTTGTGGTCGCAGCGGGGCCCTGTGCGGTTGAAAGCCGGGAGCAGGTGGAGCTGACCGCGGCGCAGGTGAAGGCGGCCGGAGCCAAACTACTGCGGGGCGGTGCCTACAAACCGCGCACATCACCCTATTCCTTCCAAGGGATGGAAGAGGAGGGATTGAAGATCCTGGCTGATGTCGGAGAAAGGTATGGTCTCGTCACGGTGACGGAAGTCGTTGATTTACCCAGCCTGGATGTGGCAAGGGAGTATGTCGACATGGTTCAGATCGGGGCGCGGAATATGCAGAATTTCCGGCTGCTCAAGGCGGTGGGTGAGTCTGGAAAACCGGTGCTTCTCAAACGGGGGCTCTCGGCGACCATCGAGGAGTGGCTGATGGCCGCTGAATATGTCATGGCAGCGGGTAACGCTCAGATTGTCCTCTGCGAGCGGGGTATCCGCACCTTTGAACCGGCCACCCGCAATACGCTGGATCTCAGTGCTGTGCCCATCGTCAAAGAACTCTCCCATCTGCCGGTTATCGTGGATCCGAGTCATGCCACAGGGGCGGCCCGCTGGGTCGGGGCCATGTCACGGGCGGCCGTTGCTGCGGGGGCGGATGGGCTTCTCATCGAAGTGCATCCGAATCCGGCCAAGGCTTTATCAGACGGGCCGCAATCCTTAACCCCTGCTGCCTTTGCCCGTCTAACCCAAGAGATTCGCCAAGTCGCGCTGGCAGTCGGTCGGGAGTTCGCTGGCGAGGGCATGTTGTCGCGCTAAGGGTCGTGTGGGTAGAAAAATATTCTGATAACACCCCAAAAGAAGTAGACTTTTGCGAGGATCACGTATACAATGTGAATAAAGTTGAATTTCATATTGGTTCCGAATGACTCTGGCGGGAGAGATCCAGAAATGGGCGCCGAAGGAGAAAACTTCCTGCACATCGCTTAAGGCAGGAGGGGAAGCTCTCAGGCAAAAGTACTGCCGGAAGACGGAACTCTGGAGAGCTTTTCCCGTACGGGAGAACACCAAAGGGGAAGCCGCAAGGCGAATCTCTCAGGTCAAAGGACAGAGGAGTGCGATCGAACACTTCTCTGTTTTTTTTGTCTTTTTCTGGCATATACTGAAACTTTAAGGAGGTGTTTTCTTGTGGAGTTGAAACGTACCCCAATTTATGCAGAACACGCGGCAGCCAAGGCCAAACTGATTGATTTTGGTGGCTGGGAGATGCCTGTCCAGTACGCCGGGGTGATTGAAGAACATCAGACCGTGAGAACGAAAGCAGGCTTGTTTGATGTCTCCCACATGGGAGAAATCGATGTTCGGGGGCCGCAGGCCCTGGAACTGGTGAATCATTGGATCACGAATGATGTGAACCGGATTGCTGACGGGCAAATTCTTTACTCGCCCATGTGTTACCCGAACGGTGGGATTGTGGATGACCTTCTGGTGTACCGCTATTCCCCAGAGCATATCTATCTCGTCGTCAACGCATCCAATACGGATAAGGATTTTGCCTGGATGCAGGAACAAGCTCAGGGCTTCAATGCAGAACTGCACAATGTCTCCCCTGAAACGGCCCAACTGGCCTTGCAGGGACCTCTGGCTGAGAAAATCCTGCAGAAGCTCACCAATGTGGAGCTCTCGGCCATAAGATACTACTGGTTTAGGCACGGCCAGATTGCCGGGGTGGAGTGTCTGATCTCCCGAACCGGCTATACCGGAGAAGATGGGTTCGAATTCTACTTCGCTCCGGAAAAGGCAGCCGAGCTTTGGCGTAAGGTTTTGGAAGCCGGGAAACCCGAAGGGATTCAGCCGATTGGTCTGGGTGCTCGGGACACCCTGCGTTTCGAAGCCCGTCTGCCCTTGTATGGCAACGAACTCGGGCCGGAGATTTCCCCGCTTGAGGCTGGCCTGGGTATTTTTGTGAAGTTAAATAAGCCGGAATTCAACGGGAAAGAGGCCTTGGTGAAACAAAAGGAAGCGGGGCTTTCTCGTAAACTGGTAGGGCTGGAAATGATCGAACGTGGGATTGCCCGTTCGCACTACCCGATCCAAAAGGACGGGCAAGATGTTGGCTTCGTTACTTCAGGTTCTTACTCACCAACACTCAATAAGAACATCGCCTTAGGCCTGATACAGAGTGATTTGGCTGTGCTCGGCGAGGAAATGGATGTCATGATTCGCAATAAGCCGGTAAAAGCCAGATC
>JAJZPA010000016.1 GCA_021811425.1 Bacillota bacterium
GATCAGGGTCCAGGAATACCCCTAGAAATTCAAGAAAAACTAGGCACCCCTTTTTTTACAACGAAAGAAACCGGAACAGGCTTGGGATTAGCCATTTCGATAGGAATCGCCCGCAGACACAATGCCGGTTTTGAGTTTGAAACAGGGAACAGCGGCACCACTTTCAATATTATTTTCCCTACCATTTAAAAGGAAATGGACTAATTTAATCGCCTCCATCATTCTCTCCTTCCACCCCTATGCAGCCTGAGAGATATCCAGCCTTCCGGTCTCATTAAGGGTCTGCAGGTCATGCGCAGTGACTAGGCTGGGCGATATGGCATAGAGCGTATCCCCAATATAAATGGCACGTTCAATATGGCGTCTGCCAGTATATCGATACTTGCCGACTTCCTGACCATCATCCATATCGATATGCGAAATTTTTCCCTTCAGCTTGAAACCCTGAGCCAAGTCCAGCTGATAGGCATACAATCCCTGGAAAGTCAGGCTCCCGTACGCCGGCATCCCACCCGGCCCGGATACATTTCCTTTCCCCTCATAAACACTTACCGGAAAAGCCAGAAGATTCTTCTCCCGATCGAATAACAACGCTTTGTGGCTACGGAGAACCTCCAATTCCGATCAGTGCTAACAAAACCAAAACAGATAATCCGATACTGATGAACTTGTTCATATCGGCCAACCCCCTGACATATTTAAATCCTTCTCCAGGATAGACGCCTGGACTGAACCCTTTCTGACGCCTTCTGATTCATAATCTTAGGAGGGCTGAAAAATACTGAGGCCGACATCGAAATGAATCTTACCAAGTACATAGTAGTTACCAACAGGCTAAATATTCGTCTTGACAATAGGATCCACCTTAAGATATCATACGACAATGGATTAAGTAGCGCATTTGGAGGCATAGATGGGAAAGAAACTTTTTCTCTCCACCTTGGCAATCATTGTTCTTACGCTCGGCCTCTCGATGCTTTCGGTCAACCTGGCATTCAAATATCAGTTTAATAACTATCTCACTCGTACCACAGAGGCGGTCCTCCAACAACTCCCGCAGCGCCTGTCCTCTGCTTATAAAGCCCACGCCTGGGACCATGTCGTCCTTGAAAGTATAGCAGAATCCCTTCCGTTAGGCACCAAAGTCGATCTGAGACAACCGGATAACAGTCAGTCGATTTACATCCTGATGAATTCCATGGATATCATGCACAGCCAAATGCAAAGCATGGGAATCGATCCCAACACCATGCAGGGTATGCCCTATGCCGTTCAGGGCTGGAATTCGGAAAATGTAGCGATCAGTAATGGGAATAAAACTATTGCCATTGCTATGATCACTTACCCCACTAGTGCCCGGATTCTTAATCCCGAAGACGTATCGTTTATGACAACGATTTTCTATTTACTGATTAGTGCCGCCGGGTTATCTTTACTCCTCGGTATCCTCTTAAGCTATTTAACCAGTAAACATCTAGTATCACCTCTTCGCCAATTAACCCAGGCTGCTGACCGAATTGGTCAAGGCCACCTGGAAGAACGGGTATTTGTCAATACCAAAGATGAGGTCGGCCAGTTGTCCGACGCGTTTAACGTTATGGCTGACAACCTATCCAAGCAAGAAAAACTACGCAAGCAATTTATCGCAGATATTGCCCACGAAATCAGAACTCCCCTGACCTCTATTCGTAGTTTGGTGGAAGCGTTTGAAGACGGAGTTCTGCCAACCAACTCGGAGAATCTGTCTTCTCTCAATGAAGAAATTGATCGTCTGGTCGATTTAGCCAGTGATTTAAAAGATCTGAACATTGCCGAAATGGGAGCACTTAAGATCAAGCAATTGCCTGTAGACATGAATCATGTCGTTGACAGGGTAATCCATAACCTCTACCCTCTAAGCCAAGAAAAGAACCTGAACCTGGATTGGATGCCCGCCTTAAACCCAGTGACATTCGTCGGTGACCAGCACCTTTTAACCCGCTTGGTATACAATCTGGTTCACAATGCCTATAAGTACACCGAGTCAGGCGGCCAAATCATCGTGTCACTTGAAGAAGTCTCTGATTCTGTGACTCTAATTGTTAAAGATTCCGGCATCGGCATCCATGAGGATGACTTGCCGTTTATTTTTGAACGATTTTATCGGGCGGACAAATCAAGGACGCGGCAAACCGGCGGCAGCGGGATTGGCCTTGCACTCGTACGGCAAATAGTCATGTTACACGGTGGCAAGATTGCGGTTGAGAGCAAACCGGGGCCGGGGACTACGTTCACGGTTGTTTTCCCTAAAGGCAATGGCATAGTCAAACCATCCGTATTCTAATAGTCAACAGGCCTTCTTATGATTTTTATGTGAATGACTTATGAATGACTTATGAATTTCTCATGATTTTCCTGGTCTTGTCCCATCTATCCCTTTAACTATTCCCATAGATTTTGTATAATTTAAATATCGATTAGGGCCTTTGCAGTGTTCGGGATTTTGACTGATTATGAAGGAGGAAAACTTTGTGGGTAATAATCATTCCCCTAAAAAACAACAATTCACTCAACCGGAAAAAAGCCGGACTTCGTTGTACCTCAGTATTATTGTCGTAATCATAGTTTTAGGAGGCGGAGGGTTCTTTGCATTGGGCGGCAAGAAGGATGCTGCGGCTGCCAAGACCCCTGCGAGCATAGGACAAAGCGTCTCTTACAGCCCTGGTCAACAGTTGCAACAGACCGTCGTTCCCAACACTGTAGAAAATGGCAAGGTCACCGTGGCTTCGCTGAGTAACCTCAAGCAGTCTAAATTTGTCTGGACCGAGTACAAAGCCAACGGTAAAGACGTTCCTTTGACCGCCGTTGTTCAGCCAAACGGCAAGGTGGTTGTGGCTGTGAGCTACTGTGAGCCGTGTAAAGGTAAAACCTTTCATATCACCGGCAACAAGATTGTGTGCAATACTTGCGGTACGGAATGGGATCTGCAAACTTTCAAAGGGGTCAGCGGCGGTTGCCAGGCCTATCCACCTGATGCCTTAACCTATTCTTTGGAGGGCGACAGCCTAGTAGTTTCCCAAGCAATCCTCGATTCCTGGACACCTCGCGTTTAACCTTTCATCTTGACAAATTAGCTTCGATCAACGCACTCGTTTTCTACGGGTGCGTTCCTAGTGAAAAGGGAAAGGAGCATTGGCCTTGAGTTTAATCAAAGTTGCAAATGTAAATAAAGTACTCGGTAACGGTGATGCCACGGTAGAAGTACTCAAAGGGATTAACTTAAACGTAGCCGCAGGAGAATTCCTCGCCTTGGTGGGCCCTTCCGGATCTGGAAAAAGCACACTGCTCAGCATCTTAGGTGGTTTGAATCCTCCCAGCAAGGGCACTGTCTTGATTGATGACATAGACGTTTACAGTCTAAGTCAGGAGCGCCGGGCAGATTTTCGGCACGAATACATTGGCTTTGTCTTTCAGCAATACCACTTGATTCCTTATTTGACTGCTTTAGAAAATGTCATGCTTCCATTGGCCATCACCGCTCTACCTGCCAAGCACCAGAAAGAGAAGGCCCACGACGTACTCAAAAAAGTAGGTCTGGGCGACAAGCGTTCAAGATTACCCAACCAGCTGTCCGGCGGCGAACAAAACCGGGTAGCTATTGCGCGTTCAATTATTAATGAACCTCCCCTTATATTTGCGGACGAACCGACCGGCAGTCTAGACTCTAAGACGGCAACTGAACTGTTAGAGCTGTTTCAAACCCTCAACCGCAATGGATTGACGATCATCATGGTCACCCACAACAAAGATAACCTGGATTGGGTTTCCCGAACTATCTGCATCAGAGACGGGCGTCTCATTGATCCGCCCCAGGTGGCTTAAGGAGGTAAAACATGCGCCTTAGCCAAATTGCTTTAGAGAACCTGCGCCGACGGCGCAGCCGTACATTTTTATTAATCCTCAGCGTCTTCATCGGGGTAATGGCTGTGGTTTTTTTGTTCACTACAACGGCAGCCATGAAAAAGGACGTGGCTGACAAGCTGGACCAATATGGTTCCAATATTTTGATTCTGCCGGATACCGGCCAAGCCTTGACGTTTGGCGGTATCACAGTGGAAGCTCCTACCCAAATTAAACAGCTGGACATGTCTGTCCTAGAACAAATGCAAACTATCCAAAACAAGGACAATTTGGGCACGATCGCTCCCAAACTCCTGGCCGATGCTCAAATCAATGGACAGGACGTCTTGTTGCTGGGCGTGAATTTTCAGCAGGAACTCAAACTAAAAAAGTGGTGGCAGCTGACAGGAACTGATCGGTTTCATCTTCCCACATCTGACCAGATTTTGGTTGGCAGCGATGTGGCCTCGATTTTACACCTTCAGCCCGCACAGACCGTTAACATAAAAGGTCAGAACTTTCACGTCGCCGGAATCATTCAACCAACCGGTTCGCCGGACACCGACCAGGCTATTTACCTCAATTTAGCCAGTTTACAAACTTTGACTAATCAACCCCAGGCGCTTAGCTTAGTGGAAGCGGCTGCCCTCTGCTACACCTGTCCCATTGATGAAATTACCCGCCAGTTGACGGAAAAACTGCCGGGAACCAAAATCACTGCCTTACGTGCCACCCTGCAATCGCGCGATGACACTGTAAATCGGTTTAGCCTATTTGCCTGGAGTCTATCTGTGATCCTATCATTGGCCAGCGCCCTGGTCGTAACTTTGACCCTTAAATCATCGGTTGAAGAACGGACGCGGGAGATCGGTCTGTTCCGGGCCATTGGTTTCCGGCGCCTGCACATCGCCTGGATTGTCCTCGCTGAAGCCGGTTTAGTCAGCCTTGTTGGCGGTGTGGCAGGAGCCGTGGCCGGGATGAGTTTAGCTGCCGGATTTGGTAATGCTTTGGCAAAAATTCAAGTCCGGATCGCTTGGCAACCGAATGTGATGATCTATGCTGTCGGTACAGCATTCTTACTCGGTCTGCTGGCTAGTATTTATCCAGCCTGGAAGGCCTCTCGCTTAGACCCAGTCGAAGCCCTGCGCTATATTTAAACAAAACCTCTGACTTCTGACTTCTATTATTGGAGGCTTGCTATGACTTTAACAACCATCGCCCTGCAAAACCTGCGTCGGCGCAAGGGCAGGACCGCTTTCCTGCTCTTCACCTTTGTGCTGGTCAGTGCCATTATTGTTTGCCTACAGGCGCTCGCCGTCAACTTACAGGCCGATCTTCAGAAAAGCCTTACCCAATACGGAGCCAATGTGATCATCACTCCACGCTCCGAACATTTGGCTTTGAGTTATGGCGGACTCGCCGTACCTGGATTAAGTTATGAGATTAAAACCCTAGACAACAGCGTGCTGGATATTGTAACTCGGAACAGCGGTTCCGGGATTCAAACCAGAGCACCTAAAGTAATTGGCAAAATCAACTTCCAGGATAAATCCCTATTGGTTGTCGGCGTGGACTTTGCCAGCGAATTAAAGATGAAACCTTGGTGGAAGATCAACGGAAAACAACCCCAAGCGAGAGAAATTGTCGCTGGGGCCACCGTGGCCAAACAAAATAGCCTCGCAGCGGGGAGCACAATGAATCTAAATGGCCTATCATACTCTGTTGCGGGTATTATGCAAGAAACGGGCGGTTCGGAAGACAATGTAATCTTTACAGATATACCAACCGCCCGGGTCCTGACTGAAAATACCGATTCATGGTCTATGATCGAGCTTAATTCCCTACGGCCTGACCAGACTGTTCTCCGTCTTAGTGAGCTGTTGCCTGCGGCTAAAGTTGAGGCCGTTAGTCAATTAGTGCAAGGAACCCAGGAAAGTGTTGATCGCTTCCGCAATTATGCCCTTTTCGCTTCTTTAATCCTCGTTCTCATCGGCATCCTGATTGTAGCTGTCACTGTCACCGCAAATGTGAACAATCGGGCTCCGGAAATAGGGGTTTTCCGAGCTATCGGTTTCCGCAAAGAGCATATCCTGGGTTTGTTTTTGCGGGAAATTTTACTGCTATCCTTAAGCGGAAGCATCGCCGGTTATGTACTGGGAGCGATTGCGCCCCCTTTGTTTGGCCATTTAATCTTCGCCAAATCGTTTACCTTCCATCTATTCCCTGGACTGGCACTCCTCACAATCGGAGCTTCGCTGCTCTTGGCCTCAGTTGCCGTAGCTTTTCCCGCTTGGCGAGCGGCCAGTTTGGACTCGACGGAAGCCCTCCGCTGCATTTAGTTACATCCGCATGGCCATTGGCAATGTAAAGAGATAGATATTCGCAGCCGCTAACACTACGCTGAGAACCGCAAAGGGCACAAGGCTGGATATCATCTTACCCTCGGATTTGAAATTACTCTGAGCAATTTTGTAAGCGGTAAAAATAGACCCCAAGGTGCCTAAGGCGATCAGAGCGAATTGCAATACTTGGATTGTGGGATCGCTGACCAAAGCTGTGGACAGTCCATCTGGCATCTGCATTCCGAACAAGTCCATCAATGTGAAGATTACAGACTTGCCTTCCGCCAGCAGGTGGAACAAGTTATGGGCAATATGAGCGGCTAAGTCCAAAGGAATCAATGAGTAGCCAAACCGGGCAAAGTTTTCGATAGTGCTCCTCTTATTTGCCAACTTTGATGCGTAACTGCTAGCAAATAGTGCCAGCACAGGGATCGCCATGGCGATAATAAAAGTGATGGTAAAGGTCACAAAGTAGTTCTTAGTTCCCACGAAGTTTTCCAGCCCGGCGAGCAGCTCTTGCCAAACGTTAAGCATGGTGATATTTTGGACAAATACGATACCCATGATGACGATAGCAAGGAACGATTCCTCGAATTTTGGCTTTTTGATAAACCACAGACCGCTGCTGGGAACACGGGGACTCAATTGGATGGAATCATTAGGACAGGTCTTAATACAATTCCCGCACAAGTTGCAACGAGCCATGCTATCCATTGCACGTGGAAATTCAAACATCGGGCATCCGTCAACTTTTTCGTTGCCGTTATAACAAGATTTGCTCGTACATTTGGCGCACTTCTCCTGAGTGGTATGAAGTTCTAGCCCTCCCGAACGGGCATAGTTACCGGACAGACCACCTAAAAAGCATAGGTAACGGCACCACGTGCGACGCTCAAAGAAGGCCCCTGAGGCAATTACCCCAGTGGTAATAAGCAGCAGGAGTACGCCCGAACCTCGGGGGTTTTCGACCACACCGAAGGTGTGGTCGGACCAGGTAATGAGGATAAAAAAGATATCGATTAGCCAAATCCCGTATTTTTTTAAGAACCTCGGTACCGGCCGTTTGTTTCCCACAAATTTCTGCACCCAGTCACTCACAGTCGCAAAAGGACAAATGGCACACCATAAGCGCCCAAAGATCACAAAAATTATCGGAATCAAGGGCCACCAAAGGACCCATGTCCCCGCCGTGCCAAAGTTATGAGTAGCTTCGCTCGGCCCAGCGATCAACTGAAAAACGATTACGGCAAAAACGATCAATACTGGTATTTGAATGATTCCCGGAAACCAACGGCTCTTGAATATTGCTTTGATTACCTTGTTATTGAGTAAGTTCTTCTTGGGTCGTTCGGGATTGGGATTCATCTCTATTTTTTTAGCAACCGCCACTGATTTCCCCCCTTTAAATTTGTGGTTGGGACTGAATCTTTTTCTTGAACTTAAGCACTCCGGCTGTGCCAATGACCAACAAATTAATAATTGCAAATCCATCGACTACCGGCCAGTCCACCCCGGAGCTTTCATGATTGTCTTTCTCCTCACCGGATTGCATTCCTGGCATATTAGGGTCCATACCTGCTGTAGCCTCATGTTGAGTATTTGGCGCACTTGGCACGGTTGAACTATTGCCCATGTCCATTCCACTCATTCCTGCTGCGGTGGCTATTCCGCTAAACCCAAGCAGTAGACTGAGCGCCAAAGGTACTACAAGCAGCCCTTTTCTCTTTTTCAACTTAGTGACCCTCCATCCGTATTTTTAAACTCTCAACTGGACTATTTTGGGTCCGCGGCCTGCAATTTAAGCTTTTAAAAGAATTTTGCTAATCTCTTATCATAAGTGATCCACTAGTTCTAAATTTCTAAAAAAGCTTTAGTTTGCTTGTCCACATCCAGGTTTTAATTTTATATGAACGATTTGATTTTGTTATGAAAAGGTTGTGAATTTCTAATGAATATCAAAACCCCCGAAACCGGAACAATCGCGAACGGCAATCGCGAACGGTGCGAACGGGGGCGCGAACGGGGTCGTACCCCCACACAATTCAGACACAATTCTGACAACTTAAATTCAAGGATAAAGCCTAGTGTATAACCCACATAAAACCCCTCTACACCCAATGAGGTGCCGAGGGGTTTTCTCATTAAAACAATGGATTTTCAAGACGCGCCCAGCTTCTTAATAGCTTTGATGAACGGTTTTACGCTGCTGATTTCTGGCTAAGACAGACAGAGCATAGTTCATCACAAAATAGGTAAGCGCAATCATACCAAAGATCGTGAACACCTGCGGTGTGGAACCAAATTGCCCCATGATAATCAAGCCTTTTCCAGTCAACTCCTCAACCCCCACCGCCCAAACAAAGGAGGTGTCCTTGATAACCGTAATAAACTGGGACACCAGCGGTGGAATCATTTTGCGCAGTGCCTGAGGAAGAACAATATGCGTAAGGATTTGAATATAGTTAAGCCCTTGGGATTTCGCAGCTTCCCACTGACCCTTGTCAATGGAGTTTAACCCGCCACGGACGATCTCGGCAATAATCGCCGAAGTAAAAATCGTCATCGCCAAAATCCCGGAATTCACCGGTTTCATAGTCGTCATAAAGCGGGCGACCAAAATAAAAAGGAGCATAGGAATGTTGCGAACGGTCTCCACATAGAAAGCAGCCAGCCGCGAAAGAACGGGTTGCTTGGAATAACGGGCAATTCCCAACACCGTACCCATGCCGAAACTAAAAATAATCGTCATGACCGCAATGTAGAGCGTCGTTAACAACCCCTGCCCCAAGAAGCGAAAGACGTACGGCTGAAAAATCTCCTGCATCAGACTGACACCTCCGACTTACGCTCCAAGTGACGGGCCAACTGCGCCAAAGGAAAACATAGAGCTAAATACAGAAGCCCTACCGTCACATAGGCTGGCCCATAGTAAATGTTGTCGGCCGACCAAGAATCGGCATGGTACATCAAATCCCCGCCCGCAATCATGGCTAAAACCGATGTATTCTTGATCAGGCTGACAGCTTGGTTTGTTAGCGGTGGCAAGACGACCCGGCCTGCCTGGGGCAGAATCACATAACGCATAGCCGCCCAAAAGGAAAATCCCTGGGAAAGCGCTGCTTCCATCTGCCCGCGGTGGATAGACTGGATACCGGCTCTGACAACTTCTGCGATATATGCCCCGTGGTAGATTCCCACACCTAAGATGCCAACACTTAACACCGGCAACATGATACCCAGATGTGGAAACCCATTATACAAGAAGAAAACCTGGATGACTAACGGGGTGTTCTGAATAAATTCGACATAGACACGATTGAGACCCCTAAAACTTTTTTGCTGCGTTGTCCCCAACACTCCGAAAAACACCCCTAGCGCGAGCGCCAACAAGAGTCCAAGGACTGCCACCAGAAGGGTATTGCCAAAACCCTCAGCAAAGATGCGCCAATCGT
Source organism: Bacillota bacterium (assembly GCA_021811425.1). GTDB lineage: Bacteria > Bacillota > Desulfitobacteriia > Desulfitobacteriales > Desulfitobacteriaceae > JAJZPA01. The sequence continues at coordinate 9,674 of JAJZPA010000016.1, forward strand.
GAAAGAGAGCCTGCCACTTAAACCAAGCAAAAGGTCCGTTCACTATTTAAGACCCCACTTCTGAATGAGTTTGTCGATCTCACCGGATTTCTTAAGTTCATTGACCGTATCGTTTACAAGTTTAGCCAATCCTTCATTACTTTTCTTCGTCGCGATTCCATAATCCTGAGGACTAAACTTGTCGGGTAAGACAACCGTAGAATCATCCAAATAACCATAAAGAATGGAGCGATCCACGGAGAAAGCATCGACACGTCCCGAATCCAAAGCCGCCTTGATTTCCGGATACGTTGCGAATTCCTGGAACGTCACTTTTGCTCCTACTTTTGCAGCTTCTTCTTCGACTGCCTTCTTGCTGGTTGAACTTTGGGCAACCCCAACTTTTTTGCCGTTTAAGTCCTTCAGGCTCTTATATCCGGCTGCCTTCTTAACCAACAGACCCACACCGTCTGTGTAATAAGGATCTGAGAAATTATAACTCTTTTTACGCTCTTCCGTAATCGTAAACGTGGAAACATCCATATCCACATCGCCGCTGTCCAAAAGCGGGCCCCGTGTTTTGGCAGTGACTGCACTCAATTCGATTTTAGTGGGATCTCCCACAATCTTTTTAGCCATCGCTTTAGCCAGATCAATTTCAAAACCGTCAATCTTACTGGTCTTCGGGTCTTTGTAACCAAACTTAGGTACATCCACCTTGACGCCGACTTTAAGTACACCGCGATCCTTAATCGCTTTGACATCAGCCGATACGCCAGAAGCCGCACTGTTTCCGCCCGAAGGCGCCGGAGCTGGAGCTGTCGAGCCGCAACCTGCCAGTAAACTTCCCGCCAAGAGAATACTGGCCATAATCATTCCCAATTTCTTCATGACATTTCCCCCTTGTCCTTAATTCTTTTTATCTATTGCGCAACCCGCTTGACGCTTAGGCTAGCGCAAAATCCGGCTTAAGAAAAGCTTGGTTCGTTCATGCGTAGGATTTGAAAAGAAATGCTCCGGTGTACCCTGTTCCAGAATCTCCCCTTCATCCATAAAGACGACCCGATCCGCAACCTGGCGGGCAAACCCCATCTCATGAGTGACGACTACCATCGTAATCCCTTCATGAGCGAGATCCACCATCACATCGAGAACCTCTTGAATCATTTCCGGATCCAGAGCCGAGGTTGGCTCATCGAACAGCATGATCTTCGGGCGCATGGCGAGCGCCCGTGCAATCGCAACCCGCTGCTGCTGACCCCCCGAAAGCTGAGAAGGATAGGCATTGGCCTTCACCTTGAGCCCAACCCGATCCAAAATCGCCAAACCGGTCTGTTCTGCCTCTGCCTTGGGAACCCCTTTAATGAGCACAGGAGCCAAAGTTAAATTTTCCAACACCGTCTTGTGCGGATAAAGATTAAACTGTTGGAAAACCATGGCGACCGACTGGCGGACTTTCGCCACCGGAGCCTTGTGGGCGGTGATCTCCACCCCATCAACCGTGACTTTCCCCGCGCTCGGCTTCTCCAAAAGGTTCATGCAACGGATAAGCGTACTCTTGCCAGAGCCGCTCGGCCCGATAACGACAACTTTCTCTCCACTTTTGACCGTTAAATCTATCCCTTTAAGGACATGCAACGCCCCAAAATGCTTGTGGATCCCATCTAATTGAATCACTTCACTTGTCCCCCTACTGACATTAGATTATTTCGCTCTCACATAGCTGTTATATATTTCGTCATAATTTAGAAGTTTCCTCCCGTAATTCCTTAACTACGAGAAAAAAATTTAAAATTCAAAAATATTGGATCTTGTATGCAAAATGCAGAAGTGTTCGAGTAGGGAATATCCCACGGCATCACGCTCACCCTTAGCGCTTGCAGACTAAACTATTTACTCGGCTCGGTTAGGGGAGAAAGGATAAAATCCTCAGCCGTAATGTTGATTCTCCTGTCCATGGCGGACTTCTGACTTCTGACTTCTGACTTCTGACTTCTGACTTCTGACTTCTGACTTCCGACCTCAGACTTCCGACTTCTGTCTTCCGACTTCCGACTTGGCTGCTTGGATAAAGGCAGTGAAGAGTGCCTGGCTGTGGGGATCTTGAGGCATGGCTTCGGGATGCCACTGGACACCGATGCAGAAGCGCTGGTCTATAGCCTCAATGCCTTCGATAATCCCGTCTGCTGCCTGTGCTCCGATGCGAAATCCTGAAGGCACTTCCCGAACAGCTTGATGGTGAAAACTGTTGACGGTGATGTTTGTCCTTCCAAGAAGAGCCTGGAGATTTCCCCTAAGATCCACTGCATGCCAAGGAAATTCCCGAGGGGCAGTCTGATTATGTAACAAGGCATCCTCGTGCTGGGAAGGGATATCTTGGTATATACTACCACCGGCAGCAACGGCCAGAACTTGAATACCGCGACAGATTCCTAAAAGTGGCACATCCTGACTGAGGGCTTGTTTTGCCAAGAGAATCTCACTCAAGTCCCGCTGGGGGAAACATCCCTTCAAACCCGGAAGTGGAAACTCAGCTATATACAGGGGTGAGATATCCCCGCCCCCCGATAACACAAGCCCATCGAGCTTTGCCATAACCGCAGCGGCCTCTTCAGCATCGGCCACAGGCGGAATCAGGAGCGCCGACCCACCTGCAACACGGATACTCTGGACATAGTATTCTCTCGGAAAGGTTGACAGTTCTTCTGTATAGTGAGCGACCGTCACCCCAATGAGTGCTTTTCCCATCCTTTTCTCCTCCCTCTCCCAAGACATTTATACTTCTGCAGGAACCTCTTCCAGTTCAGGGTTTTTCACGAAAACAGCCGTTGCCTCAGCTAAAGTCGTACCATCTTCTAAGGTAAGCTTCGCCTCCGTACGGAACATGCGGGTTTTTCCCTTCACTAACTTTCCCGTAAGAATGAGTGGGGTGTGCACAGGGGTAGCCCTGCGAAAATGAACCTCAATACTTGCTGTGACAGCCCAAATCCCTAAGTTCTCAACGGTTTTCGCCATGATTTCATCCAACAAGGCGGTCACGATCCCGCCATGAACTACGCCGGGATACCCACCATAATCGTCATCAAGAGCAATCACAGCCCTAGCTTCCCGGCCATCAAATTCATACGTCAAATGCAAACCAATTGGGTTCTCCTGTCCGCAGACAAAACACTGTCTGTACGCCTTTTCTTCCATCTTATCTCCCTCCTTCAATCACTAAAAATACTAATCTAAAAGTCCCAATTGAATCAAGTTCTGAACCCGATAAACTAAAATAAAAAACAGCGCCTGCTGTCTATCGCCTACGCTGCCTCCAAGAACTAAATTTCCGCCAGGCCCAGGCTAATTTCAATGGCCTGGTCAACCCGCAGCATAACTTCATCATCTAGGACTGCGACTTTCTCTTTGAGCCTACTTTTATCAACCGTACGGATCTGTTCGGTTAAAATAACAGAATCCCGTTCTAATCCGCTTCGCTTAGCCCGCACTTCAACATGGGTAGGAAGTTTAGCCTTAGCGATTTGCGAAGTAATGGCAGCAATAATCGTCGTCGGGCTGAATTGATTCCCTATATCGTTTTGAATCACCAGAACAGGCCGGGTTCCCCCCTGTTCAGAACCGACAACGGGGTTTAACTCTGCATAATAAATTTCCCCGCGTTTAATAATCATCTTCGACACTCCACGCTGCTTTGCTCAAAATACTGCAATACTTCCTGTTCCGTTGAAAAGAGTTCCTTGGCAATGGCTAAATTAAGCTGGGCCATCTCTAAGTACCCTTTGCGCATCTGCTCGCGAATTCCCTTCTTGCGGCGTTCCAGAAGAACACTGTTAAGTGCCTCACGAATAAACTCGCTGCGGTTTCTCTTTTCCAGAGTAACAATTCCATCCACTTCCGCAAGTAAACTTTCCGGCAAACTGATCATAATTCGCTTGCTTTCTGCCACATCAGCACCCCCACATGTTATCCGGCAAGGCTATACTTCATTATAGACAGTAATGCTAAAGAGTGTCAACGAACAGGACCGGTTAAACAGGCCATTTGGAGCGGAATTGAGGTCTAATCTCCTTGTAAATAATGGAATATAATATTCTGGGCTAGCACAAATCCTCCAAGCAATTTTGCTTTAGTGATAGTATGTCAGTATTGCATTGGATCTATACTGCAAAGCAACACTTCAACTTCAGCAAAATTTCATCGTTATTAAGCATCTAACACCCTCGAGAGAATGGCCCGATGCGCTCTCTTCTCCAATTGGTCATCAAGCGGGGGCAGGGCATGATCATACCCTCTTCTCTCCAAAGCCAACTGCAAGAGAAGATCGGCTAAATGCGGATTTTTAGGAAGAAGCGGGCCATGGAGATACGTTCCAAACACATTCCGGTAGCGTACCCCTTCTCCTCCATCTTCCCCATTATTCCCAAAGCCGTGTTGAATCTTCCCCAACGCACTCAAGTCTGGCCCTAAATACGTCTTGCCTGAATGGTTCTCAAAGCCGACTAGCGTTTGCGGCTTCTCTTCGGATAAACTTGGTGGATTTTGTTCGACGACAACATTCCCAATCAAACGTTTTGAGCCGGCCACCGTCCAGAGATTGAGGATACCGAGGCCAGGAATTTTCTCCCCACCTCCCGTTTGATAATATTTCCCCAAAAGCTGATAACCGCCACAAATCGACAGGACAACCAGCCCCTCACCGACCGCTCGGCGCAGTTCCTCTTCCCTGCACTTTAAATCCTTGACCAGGATGCTTTGTTCCCGGTCTGATCCCCCCCCCAGAAATAGAATGTCTATTTGGCTTAAATTCAGGTCATCTCCCAAGCTCAAATGCTGAACCTGGGTTTCTATCCCGCGCCAACGGCAGCGAGCTTCGAGTGCGAGCACATTGCCCCGATCTCCATATAAATCGAGCAAATCCGGATAGAGGTGACCGATCTTTAATATTGGCCATTTGCTCATGCGCTTGCCCTACCCTTTCTGAGCCTTTCAGACGGTTTCCCTTGGCTGCCTTCATCCAAATCAAGTGAAGCCAAATAGTCACGCAACGGAAAAAGCATGGTATAGGTTGGCAAGACAAACACCCTTTCCTTGCCTTGACGCCCGGCTTGCAAAGCAGCCACCGCTTTCTCCAGCGAATGCTCAATAAGCAGTTTTTCTTCCGGCATTCCAGCATATTTCAGGCGTAGCGCCATGTCTTCTGCCCTTAAACCCGAACAGACAATCAACTTGATTTCCGCGCAGCCTCCGTGGCTCTGATCCCGGTGCAGTCCTAGACTCAAATACTCAAAATCCACATCCCAAAGCCAAGAGATATCCCGCCCGTCGGCGGCAAGGTCGTTAATGGCAATAAGAAGCCTTAGCTCTCCCTCTGAACGAAGCACCGTGCGTAGCACCTGGTTAAACCCCGTCGGATTCTTGACCAAGGCTAACGTAACAGGCCCCTCCGACAGCAGGAAACGTTCCATACGACCAGCCTGAGGGACGAATTCTCTTAATCCCTTTTCCAAATCCTCCCCGCGCACATCAAGTTCAATAGCAGCTGCCAGGGCAGCCAAGGCATTGTACAAATTGTAGAACCCCTGAAAGCCCACTTCATAGGCGCTTACCCCCACTCGGAATTTAAGTTTTCCTTCTTCCATCCGCGCTTGAGCGGCAAGCACCTGAGGCTGCGGCCGTGTAAAGGAACAATGAGAGCAGGCATAGAGCCCAAGCTGCCCATAATGGAAAAGAGAATACGACAACGCTGCGCCACACTGGGGACAAAATCGCGCTTCCCGGGTCTCCCGGCTCTCCGTGCTGCTCTCCGGAAGTCTGTCCACTCCATAGTAGAGGGTATTTCTTCTCCCCTGGCCAAACTGAGCCACCAATGGATCGTCCGCATTGAGAATAAGCATGGTTTCCTCTGTGAGAGCATCCCGGACGAGACGCACCGTTGTATCCAGTTCCCCATAGCGATCAAGCTGATCTCGAAAAAAATTAGTGACAATGGCCAATTTCGGGCTGACTTGCTCGCAGAGTTTAGGAACGGTCGCCTCATCCACTTCCAATAAGGCCAAAGGGACCTGCGCCTGCCCCCACCAGGTGACATGTTCCATTAAGGCTCCCGTAATTCCGGTAACAAGATTGGCTCCAGCCTGATTAAAAGCAAATCCCCGTCCTGCCGCACGCAAAATACTCGCCAATAAATTGGCGGTTGTCGTCTTACCATTAGTACCCGTCACGATGACGATACCCTCGCTGAAGGAGTGGCTTAGATGCCCAATACACTCCGGATCCAAACGCTGGGCAACCACACCTGGAAAGGTTGTACCCCTCCTGCCCACAATCCTCAATATTGTTGCGCTGATTTTTCCCGCCCATAGGGCCAGCCAAAAACGCCATGTTCGTTTCAAACTATATTTCTCCTATCTAAACGAGTCGTGTTGCAATGCACGCTCTGATCCAATTTTACCGTTCCCAGGATCAATTAGCAACCAAGCGCCCAGAAAAACTGGTGGTGAATACTAAAGTTATACTTTCTACCCTGATTAGCAAAACAAAGCCGGGCTGAGGAATTCCCCGCCCGACTTCGCTGATAATTTTAACGTTAAAAGGTCTTAAATCCTTTCACACTTTGATTGACAAGTGCATCCAACAAGGGCCCGATCACATAGCTTAAAAAAATGCGGAATCCCTCTGCCAACACCAAAGCGACTCCCAAACGAAGGAGGAAACGCCCCCCTCGGGAAGCCGGGCGGCGTAAGATTCCATCATAATCCAGCATTCCTGCAGCAAACCAGCCGAGAGCGAGACAGAGTACGAAAAACCCATAGGTAAGCCAAGTGGCCAAATGGGACATAATCCTCCCTCCCCTCTCTCAACCATCCTATGTAGGGGAAACAATATTTAGACTATTTCCGGGCGCATCCCCGAATTCGATGTTCGAAGTTCGAGGTTTGCATACTTGATCAACACTTCAAAGTGATATTTAGGAAACTTCTCCAGAGCAGGGAATGTCACACGAGCACCTTAGCGAACCTTAAAGCGAGCAGGAACCAAACTCTGCGAAGTTACGGCTGAGGATTTTACCCCTCCGACCCGAAATCGAGTCTAGCGCAGCTAGTTTGGTCTGCACGCGCCGTGGGTGAGCGTGGTGTCGCAGAGCATTCTCCTCCTAGACATTCCCCTCCCCTACCAATTACAATACAAATTCCCATACGGTCGCTTATTGTACGGAATCAGCTTATTAAATGGTTTCGCCAAAATCTCATTCACATCCCCGCCAAAGTAGCGGACATACTCACCGACATAATAGCGGATTTTCTCCTCATCTTCCGGGGTCAGCTCAACAATCTTAACTTCTTTGCCGAGCTTATATTCTTCCACCTCACCCCGGATATACATCACGCCCCCGTGCATCCCTGTGCCGCAATAGGAGCCGACAATCGGTTCTCCTTCTTCGAGACCCAATCCGAGCAGCATGAGAACTCCCCCGGCCATATATTCTCCGAAAAATTCTCCGCCTTTACCGCCAATAATGATGGCTGGAATTTTATCCATATATTCTTTCATGTGAATCCCGACTCGATAACCGACATGATCGCGAATATAGATCTCCCCGCCGCGCATGGCATAGCCGACGGTATCCCCAGCATGCCCATGCACTACGATTTTGCCTTCATTCATGGTATTAGCCATAGCATCCTGAGCATTGCCCTCCACGATCAGCTCTAAGCCATCCATGTAGGCCGCCATATCATTCCCCGGCGTACCTTCCAGGATGAGGCGCTGCCGCCCACGAATCCCATCCCCAACATAACGCTGGCCGTTGACATGTTTCACTCGGACTTCCGAGATGCCAGAGGCGAACTGTGCGCGGATCTGTTCGTTTAAGGCTTTATAGTAAACTCCTTTAGCTTCAAGAAGGCTCACCTTCGAGCACCCCCTTTAACAATTGTTGCTGCCGATATTCTTTGGGGAAATAGACGTAGCCGAAATCTTCCCGGAGAAGGTCGTCTTGGAACGGAGTCACATCCACTTCTTTGTCCATGAGGCCCGTCAAAATCCCCGCCCGATCAATTTGATTCAAGGCGATAAAGCCCACAATCTTACCCTCCCTGAGCACCATCTTTTTGTACAACCGACGGGCCTTATCGGCTGCCAGCATAACCGTAAATTCATCGCCTTCGGGCTTCACAATCCCCGCCGTGATCATCGGCAAATCAAAAAAGCCAATGGAATTCATGGCAAAGCCGCCCCGGTAGGACTGAGATCCCCCGGCCACATTCACTCCCGCCGTAAACCCTTGCTTATAGGCATTCGGAAGTATCGGCAAAACCCTCTTTTGCCGATAAAGAATGTCATAGCCCTCGGCAACATCCCCGGCCGCGTAAATCCCTGCCACAGACGTCTGCATGAACTCGTCAACCAGCACTCCCCGGTTCAGCATGAGTTCGGTATCTTTAGCCAAATTCGTGTTCGGGCTCACTCCGATCGCGATAACCACCCGGTCGCATTCACGAACGGTTCCGTCCTGCAACCGAACTCCGGATACCTTACCTTCGGTGCCGAGGATCTCAGCTACCGTGTTTTCCAAGAAAAAACGCACCCCATGCTCTTCCAGACTTTCCTGTACCATTGCAGCCGCACTTTCATCGAGGATGGCACTTAAGACGCGATTAGCCAGCTCAACCACTGTGACCTGGGCTCCTCGTTTCACGAGGGCCTCCGCTGCCTTGAGCCCTATTAACCCGGCCCCGATCACCAGCGTCCGGGCTCCTGGGAAGAGGGTTTTCTCCAAACCCTTGACATCCTCCCATTTGAGAAAGCTCGACACACCCTCCAGTTCCCGGCCAGGCATCGGCGGCAGGATGGGCTTCCCGCCTGTCGCCAAAATCAGGCGATCATAAGAAACTCTTTCCCCGGATTCCAGTACAACCATTTTCTCTTCTAACATCAAAGAACTTACTTTCGTCCCCAAGCGGGCCTCGACGCCTTGACGCTCATAAAAATCCAGCGGTCGATAGTACATCTTGTCTTCTGTCACTTTACCAAAAAGATAATAGGAGATGAGCGGACGCGAATAAGTATGATAGGGTTCATCGGAAAAAAGCGTGATCCGCCCATTCGGATCGACTGAACGAATTCCCTCCACCGCTCCGATCGCCGCAGCCGAATTTCCTACAATCACATAGTGCATCTTCCCTACCTCCTCCAAAGCTCATCGGTGAACACGAGGGCATCATTGGGACAGTTCTGGACGCAAACAGGCGTCCCTCCCACCGTAGCGCAAAGGTCACACTTCGAAGCAACTTTATGTTCGCTTTCATCCCTTTTGATCGCGCCGAACGGACAAACTAAAATACAGGTCCAACACCCGACACAGCGGGTTTCGTCATTGGTAACAATCCCCGTGACTGGATCCTTCTGCATTGCACCCGTGATACAGGCCTTGGTACAAGGTGCATCTTCACAATGCCGACATTGCAAAGCAAAGGAAATGGGTCGACCCTCTTCGACCAGAATCCGGGCAATCGGTTTGGTTTCCTGCTTTAAAAAGGCTTTAATAATATCATGCGGATATTGGGAATGCGCCACTGCACAATGCACCTCGCAGAGTTTACAGCCACCGCATATTTCTTCCCGAGCGTAAACGCGCTTCATGGTTATTGCTCCCCTCTCCGTCAGCTTTTTCCCACACCTGGGCGGTTGGAGCCCGAAGCCAAAGCCCCAGGCCATTTTTGTATATACGCTTACTCCCCGGCCGGCAGAACACCCAGAATGTTCAACTCCCGATCGGAAAGGCCAACGCCCCTAAGCATTAAACGATTCCCCCGCAGACTTTCCACCGCGTTAATTCCCATCCCGCCCAGGAGTTCCTTGATTTCATGCTCCCAAGCCATAATCAGGTTGGCAGCCCGTTCTGCCCCAATTTCCGGGTTCAGCCGTTTGACAAGCTGAGGATTCTGGGTCGCAATCCCCCAGTTGCATTTTCCGGTATTGCACTTTTGACAGAGATGGCAGCCAATGGCAACCAGCGCGGCTGTTGCAATGTACACGGCATCCGCACCCAAAGCAATGGCTTTAACAACGTCCGCACTATTGCGGATGCTGCCGCCGACAACCAAAGACACCTGATTGCGGATCCCCTCTTCCCGTAAGCGGCTATCCACCGCAGCCAACGCCAGTTCGATCGGAATCCCAACATTATCCCGCGTCCGCAAAGGAGCAGCCCCTGTGCCGCCCCGGAAGCCATCGATGGCGATAATATCCGCCCCAGCCCGAGCAATCCCTGACGCGATGGCCGCAATGTTATGCACGGCAGCAATTTTTACAGAGACGGGTTTTTGGTACTGGGTTGCTTCTTTTAACGAATATATGAGCTGGCTCAAATCCTCAATCGAATAAATATCATGGTGAGGTGCAGGGGAAATGGCATCCGTTCCTTCCGGAATCATCCGGGTCTGGGAAACTTCCAAGCCCACCTTTTCTCCGGGTAAATGCCCGCCGATGCCAGGTTTTGCCCCTTGCCCGATCTTGATCTCAATGGCAGCCCCGGCTTGCAGGTACTCTGGGTGTACTCCAAAGCGCCCGGAAGCCACTTGCACAATCGTGTTTTTGCCATACTTGTAGAGATCCTTGTGCAAACCGCCTTCGCCGGTATTGTACATGATACCGACTCGTTCAGCGGCCGCCGCCAGGGATTTTATCGCATTTAAACTGATTGAGCCATAGGACATCGCCGAAAACATAATCGGAACTTCCAACTCCAACTGAGGCGGAATCTTCTCCACTAAATGACCGTCTTCCACCTTCAGTTGATCCGGTTTACGTCCCAGGAACGTCTTCAACTCCATCGGTTCCCGCAAGGGGTCAATCGAGGGATTCGTCACCTGGCTGGCATTGAGCAGCAGGTGATCCCAAAAGATAGGATAAGGGCGATCATTTCCCATCCCGGTTAATAAGATCCCACCGGTTTCCGCCTGCCTGTAGATCGCTTTGATCGTGCTGGCCGTCCAGTTGGCATTTTCCCGGAACTCCAGCGGGTACTTGCGAATGGTAAGCGCATGAGTTGGACAGTAGGTCACACAACGATGACAATTGACACATAAGGCATCATTGGCTTTAACCTTCTGTTCTTCTTCATCCCAAAAATGGGCCTCATTCGCACACTGGCGGACACACACTTGACATTTGATACAGCGGTCACGATCCCGCTCAATCAAGAAGTCCGGGGTGCTCATGCTGATAGTCATTTCTGAATCCCCCCTTCTTCGAATAAGCCAATGACAGGCTCACCACCGCGCGGTGCCCATATTTTCTCCGGCTCCGGACATATTTCCCGAATGGCTGATTCTTCAGAAGCGATATAGAGAACATCTGCTTTTGTCGCTGCGACCAAGGAACGCAATTTCAAACGGTCGTTCAAGGCCACAATGCCTTTATTGGAACCGAGGATGATCGAAAACGGCCCATTCAGCAAGAGATTGCCGTAAACGGTGCGAACTGCCTTGTATAGAGTTTGTTTCTCCAGGCTCATCCGTTCGATATCCCGCCAAAAGGGAGCAGCCAACGTAGCAATGGCTATATCCAAAGGAATGTTTTGTTTGCGCAACAGCAGGTCAAACGCATAGGTAATGGCCTCTGTATCCGTCTGCATGGTCAGTTTGTAGCCAAACATCTCCAAAAAGCGTCGATTCGCCCCATAGGACGAAATCTCGCCATTATGGACAATCGACCAGTCCAGCAGGGTGAAGGGGTGTGCCCCTCCCCACCATCCGGGCGTATTGGTTGGAAAACGGCCATGCGCCGTCCAAATGTACCCTTTATACTCTTCCAGACGGAAGTATTCACCCATCTCTTCCGGATAGCCAACCCCTTTAAACGCCCCCATGTTCTTGCCGCTGGATACAACAAATGACCCGGAAAAATGGGCGTTAATATACATCACCGCCCGCACGACCAGCTCATCTTCGCTTTCATCTTCGAAAAGTGCATCCGGTTTCGGTTTCGCAAAGTAGCGCCACGCCAACGGGGCGTTCTTGACAGAAGGTACCCTGCGGGTCGGAATCTTCCCACTCTCAGCGATATGGAACAACATGTTCAAGTAGGTTTCAGTCTTTTCCTTGGCTTCTGCCGATTCGTAGAAGAGATGAAACGCATAATGATCCGGAAAATCAGGATAAATTCCATAGGCAGCAAAACCCCCGCCCAAGCCGTTAGAGCGATCGTGCATCAAGGCAATCGACTGAATAATGTCATGCCCGGAAAATACCTCGCCCTTTTTGTTCATAATTCCACTAATGGCACATCCGGAAGGTATCCGGACTTCCCCTTCTCGTAGCACGTTTTTCCCCTCCCCTTATCTATCAAAACATCTTCTTAAAGGCAATTTTTAAATGAATTTCATTCTAGCATACCTTCAAGACGCTGATAACCACATATTTAAAAGTATAATGTATTTTTATTTTGTATTTTGTAAGTTGCACATAGACTTGTGTGCCATCTATCCATTTCAGAACCATAAAAAAACAAAAAAGTACCCCTACCGTTAACAGGCAAGTGTACTTCCTTGTACTACTCATCACATCTCGCTGCCGAGATAGACCTGAGTTCTTCATAGAAAATAATATCAGGTAATCACCACGCAAGCAATGGTTTATTTTTCAACAAAAACTCGAGGCACCCGTTTAGAAATTCCACATACGATTTCATAATTAATGGTTTCCAGCCAGGAAGCCATTTCAGAAGCTTCAATCCTATCCTGCCCATCGAGTCCCAACAGAGTTACCGTATCTCCCAGACTAACGTTGGGAATTTTGGTGACATCTAGCATCGTCTGATCCATGCAGATGCGTCCGATCAGGGTGGCCCGACCGCCTCGCACCAATGCTTCCCCATGGTTCGACAAAGCGCGTCTTAGCCCATCGGCATATCCAACTGGAATCGTTGCTACCCGCGTTGGGTAGGCGGCGCGGAAGGTGCGGCCATAGCTCACGGTTTCGTCCGCGCCAATGGTTTTCACTTGGGTGACTTTAGCCCGCCACGAAAGCACTTGCTCGAACCCAACCGCATGTCCCACTTGGCGCGAAGGTGCTAGCCCATAGAGAATAATCCCCGGGCGAACCAATTCAAAATGAGCTTCTGGCAGCTGCAAAATCGCCGCACTGTTTGCCGTGTGCCGAATAGGGATCTCCAGCCCTTCTGCCTTCAGGCGATCAACCACCTGGTTAAATTGGCTCAGCTGTTCGTGGGCAAAGGTGAGATCCCGTTGATCGGCTGTCGCAAAATGGGTATAGATCCCTTCAACGAACAAGTTGGGTAAGGAGGCAACTTTTAAAATCCGCTTAAAATCGGTAGGGTGAAACCCAATCCGGCTCATTCCGGTATCCACTTTAATGTGCACACGAGCTGTACGACCTTGGCTCTTCGCCGCCGCCGCGAGCGCCTCCGCCTGCTCAAGAAGACTGATTCCAGGGATCACATCTTCCCTGACCATCACATCGGAAAACTCCATAGGAGCCGTGCCCAGCACCATCACGGTGAGTTCAGGAAAAGCTTGCTTAATCTCTAACGCCTCTTCCAACAGCGCGACACCAAAACGTTTGGCCCCTAATTCTTTGAGGGTGCGGACAACGCGCAACACGCCATGCCCATAGGCATCCGCCTTGACGATCGGCATGAGTTCACTTGTCGTATAGGCTTCTATTTTTGCGTAGTTTCGACGCAATGCCGCCAGGTTCACCTCAGCCCAAACTGGACGCATCCATTCCATATGCCATCCTCCTCAGCCTTCCAATTCTTTTCTAGCTCGCGGCAACATCTGAGCCACCTGGGATGCGGTAAAACCAGACCACCCGTACTCCAAAGCCAGGAGATCCCCCGCCCGACCATGGAGATACACGCCCAGGCAGGCCGCCTCCAAGGGCTTAACTCCCTGAGCCAACCAGCCTAAAATACTTCCTGTGAGCACATCCCCCGTTCCGCCCGTACCGAGACCGGGATTTCCTGTGGGATTGAGATGAGCCCGTCCATCCGGGGCCGCAATAATCGTCGTTGCTCCTTTAAGAACAACGATGGCTTCCCATTCCACCGCTTTACTGACGGCCAACTCCAGACGGTTGGCTTGAACCTCCTGGATCGACAGTTGACAGAGTCTTGCCATTTCTCCCGGGTGTGGTGTAAGGATGAGCGATCCCCGGCCTTGCCGGACACCCAGAAGCCCAGGCTCCAGTGCCAAAAGATTAAGAGCGTCCGCATCGAGCAGTACCGGAAGTGCAAGGTGGCGCAACACGTTTTCTATCACTTGGAGAAGCTCTGGGTTCTGCGCAAGTCCGGGCCCGATCGCTAAAGCCTGCGCACCCTGGCTGCGCGCCTCGATAAGGCTCCAAGCCCCGACTCCCAACTGCTCCTCCTCTTCGCTAGCCCAAACCGTGGCTTCTGTCACCCCAAGGTGTAATATCGAGCGGATCCCCCGCGGTGCCACCATCTGTAAAAGTCCAATGCCTGACCGCAGTGCCGCTTGCCCGGCCAGAACCGCAGCTCCGCCCATTCCTTGGGAACCCGCGACCAACACCCCTCGGCCATGCTCTCCCTTATGTCCAAGCCGTTGCCGGGTTGGTAGGAAAGATCGGATCAGCGAAGCGGTTAAAACAAAGTTCGAGATCCCCTCTTCCGCCAGATACACAGCTGGGATCGATATCGGATCAACCACCAGCTCTCCGGCGTATTCCGGGCCCACCCCCAAAAAATGACCCAGTTTGGCAAGCCCGAAGGTTACCGTTTTACGGGCCCGCACTGCCGTGCGGTAGACTCTCCCGGTTCCTGCCTCGACCCCGCTCGGAATATCAACCGCGATGACCCAAGCAGACACGTTGTTCAGGTCTTCAACGTACTCCTCGACGAGACTCGGAAGCGCTCCCCGAAGTCCCGTTCCATAAATGGCATCGACCACCACATCCGCCTGCTGCAAGGCGAGGCGGACAAGACGACGTTGCTTGTCCCCTTGGATGATGAAGAGCTTACTTCCCGTGCCCTGATAGAGCCGAAGATTCAGGAGTGCATCCCCCTGGAAACTCTCCGGCAGAGCAAAAAGAAAAACGCTTACTTCTATCCCGCGTATGTAAAGATGCCGGGCCACGGCTAACCCATCCCCGCCGTTATTCCCTTTACCGACCAGAACAACTGCTTTCATTCCGTTGAATTGTGGAACTCCACCCAGTTCCCGCACCCTACTGGATTGAGTCGTCTTGTCGCTCAAATGCCTCTCGATCTCCCGCACCACAGCCAAGGCCGCATTCTCCATCAGAAGCAAACTGGAGATGCCATACCCATTCATGGCCTCTTGTTCAATGCGTCGCATCTCTTCAGCATTAACGACTCGCATTTGACCCACTCCGTTTCTCTCTCAACTCAAAATGGCCATCGCCACCACTTGGGTGCGGTTGTGGCTTAAGCTTACGTGAACGTTAGTTCCACCCCGCTCCCGTACTTTAGCTTCAACCCGCGGGCTTAAGTACACCAGCGGTTCACCGGTTCTGGAGGCCACAATCTCAATATCGTGCCAAGAAAAGCCGGCAAGTCCTGTTCCTATGGCCTTAAGCACCGCTTCTTTCGCCGCAAAACGCACGGCCCAAGACTCTATCCTCCGGCCCGCCAGTTCTTCCCGCTCGCGCGCAGAAAAAATGCGCTCACACAAACGAGGCCTGCGGGCACAGGCCAAAGCAAAGCGTTCGATTTCCAGAATATCCACCCCTGGGTACATACGCCACTCCTATACAGGGCTTTCCGCCCGTGTCAACGGCAAACGCATGGAAACCGTTGTTCCCACGTCTGACTCACTCGTTACTATCAACCCGTACTGTTCGCCATACAAACCCCGTAGGCGTTCGTGAACGTTCGCCATCCCAACGCCATTGCCTGAACCAAACCCAGGTAGGAGGACGTAGCGAATTCGATCCAATGGGATTCCGACACCATCATCCTTCACTAAGATGAGAATCTCGTCCCCTTCTTGCTGCACGGAAATGAGCACGGTTCCATTCCCCATCTTAGGGGTAATTCCATGCTTCACTGCATTCTCGACTAAGGGCTGAATGCTTAAGCGCGGAATCACAATATCCCATAAATCCTCCGGAATCTCCTCCTTGACCTGCAGTTTCCGGCCAAAACGAGCCTTTTCCAAAATCAAATAGGTGTTAACAAATTCCATCTCTTCCCGAAGCGGAATGACTGTGCCTCTGGATTTCAAAGCCCGCCGAAAAAACTCTGCCAAATGAATCAGGAGCCGCCGCGTCCGATTCGGGTTAGAACGGCTTGTCGCAATAATCGTATTTAAAACATTGAAAAAAAAGTGCGGGTTGATCTGCGCATGCAAAGCATCCAGCTGGGCTTCCGCCGTCAGCTTGGCCTGATGATCCAGTTCAGCCAATTCGATCTGCATCCCGAGCAGCTGTGCCATGCCCATGGCCAGGCGAATCACATCCGGAGAGAGTTGCCCATCCTTGGTCTCATAAAGTTTAACCGTCCCCACCACTTCACGCTGATTTTTCAGTGGGACGATCACCGCTGCCGCCAACGGACAATTGCAAATATCCTTACGGGCACAGTTCAACTGTTTTTGTGTGCGCACCACTTTATAATTTCCGGTGCGAATGACTTCCCTCGTCGCTTCCGTCAGAATGCGATCCCCCGGATGATGCTGATCACAGCCTGCACCCAAATAAGCCAAGACGTTTTCCCGATCCGTAATGGCCACGGCCGGAACCTGGCTGATAGATTGGATGATCTGGGCTATCGCCTCGGCATTTCCCTCATTGAGGCCCCGACGCAAGTAAGGAAGGGTTTCATGCGCGATTTTCACGCTCAAATCTTCATTGCGCGGTTCCGGTTCCAAGGCCTGCAAACGACGATAGCGCTCAAAGCGCACAGTTAAGAAAAAGGTATTGGCGACCAAAAAGATAAATAACAACCCCGGACGCCAAAAATACAAACCCAAGGTGCTTTCTATGCCGAGTGCCAAGATAATCTGCCAGCGCATGCCCATCCCTCATCTCCACAGTCTTAAAGAGTATTTCGACAAAGGGGAGCCAAGTTCCTTTTCTTCCCGAATATTCTCCACGGATTCCTAGAATTTACTCGGATGTCAGGCATCCGTTCATACGTTTTTCAGGATCCCTCGAATGATGCCCTCGAGTTTTTGCTGCCCTTCGTTCGAGCCGACAGCCAACAAAACATCTCCTTCTTGCAAGACGAAATTCGGCGAAGGGGAAAACTGCTCAACGCCATCTCGGACAATCGCCACAATCGTCGTCCCCGTATGTTCGCGAATTTTCAATTCCCGTAAGGTCTTGCCGCTGGCAGCGGAGTGTTTACCAACCTCGATCTCTCCAACATCTAACCAGCGAGACATCAAGCGCTCGGTATAGGTCAAAACTTTCTCTAAGTGCGATTCTATTTTCGCATCCAGCTCACGCCGCTGTTCCATGAGCCGTTTTACCTCATCTTGAAAGACGTGCAGTTCGCCTTTTTGGTCAAACGACTTGAGAAACTTTTCCGCCAGGGCTTTGGATGTCACCGTAATGCCAACCCCTTGATTGACCATCACAACCCCAGCATTCTGTAAGATAGCAATTGCGCGGCGAATGGTTTCAGGTGAAACATTAAAACGTCCTGCCAGGGTTGAGCGCCCATGGATTTTTTCCCCCTCATGGAATTCACCCATTACCACTGCATGTGCCAAATCTAAAGCAATTTCTTGATACCGAGCCTGTTCCAAAACCTGCCGCCCCTTTCTTGTCCCTTCAACACCTCATAACATATCCACAATATGGATAAACTAACCCCTTGACAAAGTGGCAACCCTCAATGTATTATTAGGTTGTCAGTAAATGTGATACCGCTTCACCACACTCCAGGGTAACCGTATCGTATACGTTTTTTATTATACCCTTTTCACTGACTCAAACAAAGAGGAGGTTTTGCACATGGCGTATCTATTGAAACACCCTGATGATTACACCTCCGCACTCCATCGGTCTGAGGAATTAAAAACCCTAGCTGAACCGTATTTAACGATGCGCTCCCAGATTCCAAGCGGCATGGAACTGTCCGCGGATTACGAGGAACGACGCCGCCACATTCTTCACTCCTTCAGTGCAACCCAAGCAGAGTGGGAAGACTGGCATTGGCAGATGAAACATCGGATTACCGATGTCGACACTCTGGCTCAACTTCTTCCTTTAGAAGCATCAGAACTCGATGCGATCGTTAAAACCGCCCAAACCTATCGCTGGGCCGTTTCACCGTACTATTTAAGCCTAATCGATAGTGCCAACCCGCTCGATCCCATACGGTTGCAAGCCTTGCCCTCGCTGCCAGAACTTGATAATAGCTTCGGTGAAGACGATCCGATGGGCGAGGCGCTAACATCCCCTGCTCCCTGCATTACCCGCCGTTATCCGGATCGGTTAATCATCAATGTGACGAATCTGTGTGCGATGTATTGCCGTCATTGCCAACGACGGCGCAACATCGGGGAAACAGATAGGCACGAACCGAAAAACCAGCTTAAATCGGCCTTGGAATATATCCGTAATAACCCTGAAATTCGGGATGTTTTAATTACGGGCGGTGATGCGCTCCTTTTAAGTGATCAAACCCTGAATTGGCTTTTAGCTGAATTGCATGCCATCCCGCATGTAGAAATTAAGCGCATTGGCACCCGCGTCCCTGTCACGCTGCCGATGCGAATTACCGATGAGCTGGTTCACATCTTAGCAAACTATCCGCCCATCTATATCAACACTCAGTACAACCATCCGAAAGAAGTAACCCTTGATAGTAAGAAAGCCATCGATCGGCTGATTGCAGCGGGCATTGTCATGGGTAACCAAGCTGTTTTGCTGAAAGGGATCAACAGTGAACCCCATGTCATGAAAAAACTCAACCAAGAATTGCTTAAAATTCGGGTTCGACCTTATTACATTTTTCACGCTAAAAATGTAAAAGGCACCCGCCATTTTGTGCCCCGTATCCAAGATGGGCTCGCCATCATGGATCAATTACGTGGACAAACGTCAGGGCTCGCCATTCCAACCTATATTTTGAATGCCCCCAAAGGCGGAGGGAAAACTCCGTTGCTCCCACAATATCTCCTGCATTTAAAGGGAAACCGGGCGATTTTGCGCACTTGGGAAGGAAAAATTGTTGACTATACTACCCCTTAACTTGCCCTGCCAGCTCTCCCTGCGTTCCATTTCTCGATCGATGGCATTGAGTACTTCCCACTTTTTCCGGCTCCAGAGCGGGGCAACGAGATCCTCGGGCGGCCCGTCTCCGGTTAAGCGCTGGATAATCATGTCCCCCGGGAGGATCTCCAAGATATCCGCGACCAGCTCCACATACTCCGTTTGGGATAAGAGCGGAAATGGGGTCTGCGCATACTGATGGGCGAGCGGCGTGCCTCGGAGCACATGTAGAAGATGCAGTTTTACCCCCTGCAAGGGCAGACTGGCCACGGCTGCAGCGGTGGCTAGCATATCATCACGGCTCTCACCCGGAAGCCCGAGAATGATGTGGGCGCAAACACGGATATTCCGCACCCGCAAGCGCTCAAGCCCATCCAGAAATGCTGGATAATCATGTCCGCGCTGAATCCAATTCAGCGTTTTTTCATGAATCGTTTGCAGTCCCAGTTCCACCCAGAGATAGGTTCGCTGATTCAGTTCGTCCAAATACTCGAGCACGTTCTCCGCTAGGCAATCCGGCCTCGTGGCGATCGAAAGACCAACAACCCCTTCCTGGTTCAAAGCTTCTTCATAAACCACCCGCAAACGTTCAAGCGGTGCATAGGTATTCGTATATGCCTGAAAATAAGCCATATACTTGGCCCGAGGCCATTTTTTCAGCATGCGTTCCTTGACTTGGGTAAACTGAGCCGTAATGGAATACAAGGCATCCCCAGCAAAATCGCCGGAACCCCGCTCACTGCAATAGACACACCCGCCATACCCCAAAGTGCCGTCCCGATTCGGACAGGTAAACCCGACATCAAGCGGTACTTTAAAAACCTTTTCTCCAAATATCTGCCGCAGGTGCGCATTAAAGGTATGGTAGCGTTTCATCCCCCAGCGCCTACCACTCGTTTCAGCCATGTAAAATCCATACCTCCGTCACAGCCTCTGCTTCCCCTGTGAACTCGTTCAACTAAACTAGTTCTTACCTTTTCCAGGACTGAATCATCCCGGCCAATTGCCGAATGGCAGAATCCTCTGCCTCGTCATGTGCGCCCGATGCCTGAATGAACTTGCGCACGGCAGCTGTAAACTTGATCAGATCCCCGTCACTCGGTTCAAGGGAATAATCATTGCGTTGAAGCAAGACCAGAAGCGAGAGTGCGGCAACCCCTCCGTTGTATTCCGGAAAGACTTGGTTTTTTAGCAGCAGCCAAGCCATATGCACCCCTTTGGCAAAGAGATCAGGAAAGCGCTCAACCCCAAAAATCGGATACTGTTGATCGACGATGCGTTTGACCTTCTCAACCCAACCATAGGGGCAGGCACAGTTCACATCCGCCGGCCGAGATAAACCATAAAAATACTCTATATCCCAGCTTTCTAAAAGCCAAGGGCCATTCGCGCTAGCCTCTAAGCGGGCTCCTAAGTCAGCTGCAGGTTTCGCCGTATTCATCTGCCCTGAACTTATCTCCAAAAGTTCCGGGAGGCTTGCTTCCGAAACCGGGGATACTTCACCCTCTTGCACCCAGCGGAAAAAAACATCGTACTTTGCCCTTAGTGTATGAGCCATTTCGGCCGTTTCCCGTTCCAACCCCATGGGGTAAGGAACAGTCGGTGTTAATATGAATTGCATCTTTTTCCCTCCGTCTTAACTGTATTCGAGTTCGCTAGCCTTGCATTAACTCGATCTTTTCTCCGGACGGACCCCGGAAAAAGAAGTTATAGCGCTTCGGCCCGATGTTCATCGGCTCGACCGAGATACATTCCACCTGATGCCGCTTGATCTGTTCCACCGCTTTGAAGATATCCGACACGCGGAGCGCGATGTGGTTCACCACTCCGTCGCCATAGAAGCTGCCATCATTCACTTCCACCAGTTCGACCACCAGATCTCCCAATTTCACAAAGACGAGTTCGACATCCCCTGGTTTAATCCGGTTCACCAAGGTAAAGCCAAGCACCTCGGTATAGAACGCGATGGCTTTTTCCATCTCTAAGGTTTTGATTCCGATATGATCTAAACCCTCAAAAAGATCTGCTATATTCACATTCATGTTCATTGTTCCCCTCTGTTTTTAACTCTCTCCAATTACAATATATCCTACCGCTTTTTCTTCGCGTCGGCAAACGCACGTTCTATAATCCTTCTACCTCTAATAGCTTTTGTTTGAGGCTGAGCCCCCCAGCATACCCTGTTAAGTTTCCGTCTTTTCCGATTACCCGGTGGCAGGGAACCACAACGGCAATCGGGTTTTTGCTATTTGCTAAGCCAACAGCGCGCGCACCTTGCGGGCAACCGGCTCTCTCGGCAATTTCCTGGTAGTTCGCTGTCGTACCATAGGGGATCCGAATCAATTCGTCCCATACTCTCCTTTGAAAAGGTGTCCCGGCTTGGTGCAGCGACAAAGCGAAATCCGTACGTTCTCCAGCGAAGTACTCTCCAACTTGTCTTAGCACTTCTCCGTTTTCCTCCCAGCTGCGGGATAAACAAGCCATTGGAAAGTTGCGTTTGACCCACTCCGCCAATGCCGCTTCTTCCCGCTCCGCTGCGCCGAGACTGCACCAGCAAAGCCCTTCCCAGCTCGTCGCCACCGTCAAGGAATACTCCGTTCCCCTCACCCGAACAGGCTCTGACCAAAAAAAGATTGTATGCTCCATCGCTTCCTACCTCTCGCAATAAATCAATGTCTTCCTTCAAGAATTATTGTACCATAATTTGCTCTTTCGTGTGACCCGGCAAGGAATGTTTTGCGAAGAGGCGCGTTCTCATGCTTGGGGAGCGACTGGTACAATAAAACCGGTCAAATCCTTGACCGGCTCCTCGTTGATACTACGCTTTAATCCCCTAGGCTCTCCTTCCACTGCTGCGAATAGGGGCTCTCTGGCAAGAGTTCTCCGCCCACCCCCATGTTGCTGCGGTCATGTTCGTCTAAGACAACATTAAATGCAGCCATCGGCAAGCCAATGGCCTGCGAGGCAGCCTGAGTCATTCCATGGACGAGACTGCGTTTCTGATCAATGGTCAGAACTGGGCCATCAAAACGAATGGTTGGCATCTTTACTGCACCCCCAACATAAAAATTATACTCGCCACAAAGAATTCCCCTTTTTCACTAAAATCATGTAAACCTA
>JAJZPA010000189.1 GCA_021811425.1 Bacillota bacterium
GGTTATCATCATCGCCGCTCCCGTTCAGGCCGATGCTATCGTCCGCTTCCTCCAGCGCTTCCCGGAAGGCCAACGGACTGCCATCATCGGCGAAGTGCGCCCTGGCCGCGGTCAGGTTTTACTGGAAACTCCCCTGGGTGGTACGCGCCTTGTGGATATGCTTGCCGGTGCTCCGCTGCCACGAATCTGTTAAAGTCCCGATCACATCCCGACTGTGGACTTTGTTAATCCCCGATATTCGGCTCCGAGTCAACCGGACCGAGGCGTTTGCCCCGGTTTTTCTATTTACCGGTAATAGTCAACCCCACACCACTGACAAAGTGATCTGGGGTCGATGGCTACTGATTCCTGTCTACTGATTATGTTCCCGAAGAGAGCGCATACGCGAGAAACTTCAGTTCTCCGCGCATCACCCCCTGCTGCTGGGTGAGATTCACACTTTGGGGCACCAGGCGCTGTTCTGAACCGTTTTTTAAGTCCTGGATGAACCGCAAAATATCCTCAGGCTTACCTTCACAGCTGAGGCTGAGCGGCATCTCCTGATAAAATCCTTTGCCTTGGATCGCCTCGAATTTAAGCGCCTGCGGCTTGACCCCATGCCCTTTCGCCATTGTGTAGAGATAGACCAGCATTTGCGGCTTGTCCAGGCGGCCAGGAACACTCAGGGAAGCTTGCTTCAGTTTGGCATTGAGCTGACTGATTTCCGTCTGCAGCCCCGCCCTATTTCCCTCGTACGCCTGAAGTTGCTGATAATATCCCTGCCTTTGGCCCAGCGACTGTTGCAGCGTTTTGATTTTTCCCCATTCCGGAAGGAGAAGATAAGTTGAATAGGCG
The DNA here is from genome assembly GCA_021811425.1 of Bacillota bacterium. Classification (GTDB taxonomy): domain Bacteria; phylum Bacillota; class Desulfitobacteriia; order Desulfitobacteriales; family Desulfitobacteriaceae; genus JAJZPA01. The sequence goes on from JAJZPA010000189.1 coordinate 835, forward strand.
TATATGGCCCCCGCTCCCAACAGAACCAGGAGCATAATTTTCTGCCGTTGTTCTTTCTTCATGCTTTGTCAAACTCCAAACTGCAAATTCAATGTTGACATTTTAACGGGCTACTTAGGTAAAGATATCCAGCTTAATGTGTTGCTTGGGCAACTAATCTTTGCTCACTTTAACTTCAGATTGAGATTCAGGGTCTGGGCTTTATCCTGCAGCGAGACATTTTGGATGTCTACCTCCTGAAAGAGGTTGGAATCTCGCAGCTTGATCCAAAGTTGAGCCACATCAATCGGGTTAGGTATAGCAACGGCTAACGTTACGCCCTTGTCGGCCTGTAAAGTAAAGGCATTAACCACCGTCCCGGGCGGAAACAGTGAATTCAGCTTCGCCCAGAGCGGACCCGGATCGTGTGCACTTTTTTGCATCATGGCTTGCAGCTCAGTCTGATTTTGCACCTGTTTCTGCAAAGACTTGACTTGCTGCCAAAGCCCATCCACCTCACGCAGCTGATTAATGTTCCCATGCACTTGTTTCAGATCGTTTTGCAGTTTATACTCCCATAGCCAAGGTGCCGCTGCCACGGCCATGATTAGCACAGCCCCGCCGACCCATCCTCCCAGCATCCTGGCCTCTAATCCCAAAATCCGCTGTAACGGCTTTTGGGTTGTTTTCTGTTCCCAACGCAACGCAAAATTAAACTCACGTTTTTCCCGCATTTCAGTCCTCCCGGAAGGCTAACCCATAAAGGCTGGCATGCCTCATCCACTGTTCTTCGTACGCTCGAACTTTCTTCTTAAAGCGAGGCCTCCACCCCTTAGGAAAACCGATCTGGGCTTCAATCCCAAGATTATCCGAGAACAATTCTTGCAAAAACGGAAGGTCTGAAAAACCTCCTGTGATAAAAACCTGATCGATCGACTTGCCAAAATGCCTTGCCGCAAAAAAGTTAATGAATTCCCCTAGTGTTTGCAAAACTGGAAACAAGGCCGCTTCCAACTCAACCCGTAAGAGTTCCTGCCTGCTTTCGAGAAGCGTGTCCCCCTCGTTTTGCAGTTCTGCGGAAGGTTGCCGCACGCGCAAAGCTTTATATTCATAAAGTGCATCGGTCAGGCTATCAAAAACCAGTTCCATATCGGAATACAAGAAGAATTTTCCTTGTTCCAAGAGGATGAATTCCACGTGTCCTACGCCCACATCCACAATCGCCCAATCCAGCCCTGCTCCTCCATTTTCTATGTCCCGGTTGACTGTTGCGCTGGGTATGTTGAAGGTCATGTCGCGAACTGTAGCAACATTCTTTTTAGGAACTTTTCGTTCACCTAGGTTCGCATAGAGGCGAAGAGTGCTGTCTGAAGCCAAATCGACCACTTTTGGCTTAAATCCTGCCCCCAAACAAGTCTTATAAAATCCTTCCCAACGCGATTTAGGCAAAGCAGCCAATAATACCTTTTGCTTTTCCTGTTCCTCTTCGGTGAAGTGTTCGATGACGCGGTAGTCCACCACATAATCTTCGATATTGAGAGTGAAATACTGTTCAACCTGTTCAGTCAATAGTTTCTGTAGGTCTTTGCTTGACATCTTTGGCAGCACGATGATCCGGGTGATAACCCCTAAGTACGAGACCGACAGCTTGAGCTGCTTCAACGGAACTTTCTCCCGGCGCAGCCAGAGTTTCAAGCGGGCCGCAGGCTCCAGCATAGCGTCCCTGACCACTACGCCCGCCCGCGCCGGTGACCCTGCCTCTATGCCCATCTCCGCTGGTAACGCTCCCTCTACGCCCGCCCCCTCTGTTGGCCCAAAATCCCCAAGATCCAGTTCAGACATGCGCAGGACATGCAGTGCCCCTTTGCGGAACAGTACCTTAGCGAGCGTCCAGTGCTCATCCCGTACAACAGCTAACCATTTCTTCGCTTTCGACAATTCCGGTATCCCCTTTAGCTCAACCCATTTGTACTCCGCCTCTTTAGCCGACGGTTTGAATCATTCTCAGCAACAATCACTGTTCAGCCATCCGACCCCGAAACCTTAAACCCCCGACTCCAAACCTCAAACCTCGGGCATCGGACCTTGATTACGGCCTTTCCTCCGCTTCCCAGATCACTCCGCCTGTACTCACGGTTAAGGCCGCTGAACCGCTAATCCCGTTAAATGTCGCAGTGATGGTGACGGGCAGAGGGCTAACACTCACTCCGGTAGCCAAACCGCCCGAGGACAGTGTCACACCAGATCCTGAACTAGACCAAGTAGCATCACCCGTGACATTGGTTTTACTCCCATCCCCGTCGATCAAGTAAGCGCTGAATTGCACCGTGCCCCCGATATCAACCGCTGCCGTCAAGGGTTCAATACTCAACTGAATCGATTGCAAATTGACCACAATCAGCTGCGCTTCAGCCCTAACTCCATGGTACACCGCCGAGATGACAGCGGTTCCGGGTGCTAACCCGCTCACCGTTCCCAAGCTTACACCTGCGACGGCAGAGTTGGAACTGTTCCATTCCACTTCCGCACTCGGCACATTCAGTGGGGTCACATTATCCGCATCTGTATAATTTGCTTGGAGGACAACTTTTTCCCCAGTACCGAGCACCGCGTGGTCAGGCACTAGGGTCAATTTTGGCTGAACCACCGTCAGTTGACTCACGGTATTCAAGCCGTTGTACTGAACCTGAATATCGGCTGTTCCCGCGGCGAGCGCTTGCATGGTGCCCTTAGCCACAATACTTGCCACATTTGGCGCACTGCTCGACCAATTCGCCGAAGGCGTCACATCCTGCCCGCTGTCATGGTAGGCATCAGTATACAGGGCTTTACCCGTCACCGTAGTTCCGGTATTCACACGCGTTTTATCCAGTTGAACGGCTAAGGTAGGCTGCACGACGGTTAGATCGATCGTCGCCTCCACTGTACCGTAAGTTGCTTGTAAAACAGCGGTGCCTCCTCCCACGCCTAGTGCCACTCCGGTATGAAGACCAATATTAGCGATACCCGAATTCCCGCTCGTCCAATCCACAACCGTCGTTACGTCTTGATTCTCATGCGTGGCATCCGTATAGGAAGCCTGGAAAGACGTAGATTCTCCGACATTAATTTTCGTTTTTGCCCCCGAAAGGGTTAAGATCGGCTGTACCAGCGTCAGCGTGGCGCTTTTGCTAAGGCCTTGGTAAGTAACGGTTATGGTCGTCGTGCCACTGTCCATAGGGGTCACCAGGCCAAGAGTGACAGGATTTAAGGGATTACTGGTTATCCATACGGCACCGGCATCCTTGGTTAGGTCAATCGGATCCGGAGAGACACCATCCGTGTAAGTGGCTTGGAACTGGAACGGGATCCCCACATTGATCCTCGCGCTCAGCGGAATCAACTCGATACTCGGCTGGCTGACTTCAACCACCGCCGAGCCGGTGAACATCCCAAACAGAAAACTGACTCGAATGGTCGTCGTTCCCGGACTGACTCCAGTCACTAAGCCAGGATCCCAATTTGGCCATATAAAGTTACCCACGCTGGCGATATTTTCATTGTCGCTCGACCACCACACCAAGCTGGTTACATCCCAATCAATATGAAGCTCTTGAATCAGAAGCCGTGCTTTCAAATGCTCCGTTCCATGCACAGGAATGCTGCTGTGATCCGGTTCGATAAAAAGCCCCGAGCCTTGGGATGAGCCTACTGTGAAGCTCCAGGGTTCGGGCTGGGCGTCCTTTCCATCCAACTTCCCTGCCACCGAGAGCGTATACGCGCCAGGATCCGGGCAGGAAATGTTCAGGGTTCCATAGGTATCCCCTTTCGGTATCGTCAACGAAAAAGTTTGTTCAGAATTCGGGCCGTTTAAAATGACCTTTACATTAACATTATTGGAAACACTCACAGGTTGGGTTTGGCCATTGTTCGTGATAAAGACATACACCGGGAAAGACGTGTTAACCGGGTGGTCGTTGCTAATTCCGCCTTTGTTGACAAAATGCTTAGGATCACTGTCCTGTACCGTAAAGCTTTTTGCCTTATTATCGTTCCCATTCCCATTCTCAAACCCATTCTCATTCTGATCCGCTAACGTTACGTTATTCGTCGCCAAGATCCCCGCACTGATCAAGAGCAACAACAGCAAAGGGAAAAGGAATTTTTTCATCCCGTTAGTCTTCATCCCATCACTCTCCTTTAACGTGCAGCTCTCGAACTTCAAGGCCCTGGTGGAATTGGCGAAAAGGCATACTGCTCTGTGACAGTCCTCTTGACATTAGCATAAGTGCCTTCTGTCGTCACAATGATACTTTTTACTTGGGGATCTATCGTAATTTTTTTAACCGTAAAGGCCGCCTGAGTCCCATATCCTGCATCCGAGGCAAACGGAGTTTTTGTTTGATTTAGGCTTGACTGCAATATGGCGTTGAGTCCATCCGCATTCGGACGAGGACGGACATCCATGGCTTTTAAAGCCAATCCCACCTCATAATTGATCCCACTCTCCGCCATATAATAGGCTTTGAGAATTTTCTCTTCTGAAGAGGCTGATTTTAGGTTATAAAGAACAACGCTATAGAAAATGCCTGAAATCAAAAATAAGACCATTAGGGAGACGATAACCGTCAGTAGGGCTGAACCCCGCGACGGCTCTTGCCCCGAACGTCGCGCCAGGCCGCGCCCCGGGCAAGCCGCTGAACTTTGTGTCCGCACCGTCCCACCCACCTCCTATACCCCTGCCGGCAGCCGCTCCACCGCTCAGCCGCCCAACTTAAGAATGAGCCGTGATGCCCATTTTTCCTTAATAGAGGCGAGCCCAGCTCACCAGTTCAAAGGTCGCCCCACCTGAATCACCGGCCACCACGTCAATCTTCACAAAACGGTTCGTCTCCGGAACCAGCGTAAAGGTTAAGATTTGATCCGCAATG
>JAJZPA010000190.1 GCA_021811425.1 Bacillota bacterium
ATGCCAAGTGGATGCTTATCCCGGAATTTTACATATTTGAGCACATCGTTGCAATGCTCCATAAATTCAGCCGGTCGGGCAATATTGACGTCCTTTGTGCCCCGGACAACGATCGCCTTCAACTTTTTGTCACCCATCACGCCGCCTAATCCTAAGCGGCTGGCACTGGACCTGCCCTGCTCAATGGAAGCAAAAAAGACCCTATTTTCACCGGCCAAGCCGATAGCGGCCACCTGGGCGTTCGGTTCCTTCAACTCCTGTCGAATCAGTTCCGCAGTTTCAAGCGTGCCTTTCCCCTGGAGATGACTGGCATCACGTATTTCTACTTGGTCATTGTTTATCCATAAATAAACCAGACTGGGAGACTTGCCGCGGATGATCACTTTGTCATAACCGGCATGCTTCAATTCGGGTGCCCAGAATCCCCCCATCATGGAATAGGCCATTAACTTCGTCTGAGGAGAAAAGCTGGAAACAATGGTACGATTAGCACCTGGAGCCGGTGTGCCCGTTAAAAGACCGGCGGCAAATATCAGGAGATTATCAGGAGAATAGGGTTCAACGTCAGGGGGAACCCTATCCCATAATAGTTTGGCATTCGTACCCAGTCCCCCAAGATAAAGTTCGGTTAATCTTAAGTCGGTTTCTACTCTCTCGATGTTTCCCCGTGACAAATCAATTTCCAAATTATACCCTATCTCTGCGTATCTCATTTTTCATCCCCTCTATCTAGACTATTCCGTTGATCTTAGCGATGGTTGGTTTCTCGATATTGCGCAATACATCATGACCTCTCCCCTAGTTGTTAATTGCAAGTAACATGCCATATTTCAAAATAACATCTCAGATTATCCTCAATCGAGTATAATTGCCTCCCAACAGTCGTCAACAGAATGTCAATGGTTATTCAAGCCTGAATGCTTAAATAATTTTTATTATTCAAAGATAAACACCACTGCAATATTGCTGTGGTGTTTATCTTTCTTGCGCGAAAACCTTACCAAAACCGCACGTCTATGCAAGGCGATTTTGCATCGTTTCGATGCGAAATCGCCTTGCTAGGTGCAGAATTGCTATGATCTTCCTATGTTAACCTTCGCTTAACACTTGCTTCTTGATAGGATCGGTAATCAGAATCATGGAATAGAGCATCATATTCCCAGCGGTGGGTGCCCTCATGGCTCCCTCCACAATCCAGTCCACATCTTCCTGATTCAGTGGACAATCGGCAAAACGCCTCAGCGAAATACGCTCTCTGAGCAGACTTTTAATGGGTTGTGCATTATTTTCTTTCATGCAAATACTCCTCAAATCATCCAATCACGAACCCCTTGTTGAGCCGCAGTACCGTTTATCTTTCTCACAGCTGCCGTAGACCACCCGTCATTTCGACCGGAACCGCACTCTGACAAATGCTAGTGAATATTAACTTAACACGCGGCGGATTTCGTCCACCCAAAGGCGTGCCTGCCCCAAAACCACTTCCATATCGTCCCAATCGTTGACACAGACCACTAAACCCTCCGAGCCCCAAACAACATGCACCTCTTCCTTCGGGTGCAATAATTCAAGTTGGCAAAATGTGTCGACATAGGTCCCGAATTTACCCGCGAAGACAAGGTAATCCCAGTCACTGAACTTGGTAATATGTCCTGAAAGCGTTACAATATTAATAGCCATAGCCTCGCTCGAGATATTCTCGTAATCGATGCTTTGAATATACTCTGGAAAGGCTACTTTAATAATCTTGTCATCTATCTGCTCGAATTCCTGGTAGGCTTCGAATCTGGAAATGATGTAGCTGCCCCGACTTATAGGCAAAATAGCCAGGTCGTTTTCCGAAAATTGCTTCGGGAGGTTGATACGATGATCAAATTTGGTCATTAATCTAGCTTCTCTAAACTCGTTGATTTGGGCAGCTGTAATTTCAAAGAATCCATCCTGATCGAAATGGTTCAGGATCCGATGCTTAGCAAAGAGTTGAGTCCAAGCGCGATAGTTCTTAGTAACCTCGCTGCTGCTACTCAAAATTCATCACCAACACTTCGTCAATCTCACCCCGACGATCGGCTTTGGAATTAATCGCTCTTTTCGCCTGGATAATCGCAATCTTGTACTCTTGATACAGATCCTTGATAAAATCGGTTGCCGAATTGGAAAGCAAAAATTTGATGCCTCTCTCATCAAGATTGTCACAAACGTGTTTCAGTCTTATCTGCTCATCACGGCCAAAACCGCCCTTATCATAGCCGGTGAAGCTGGCTGTATCGGAGACCGGGTCATAGGGAGGGTCTAAATAGACAAAAGATCCCTTCCTCGCGTTCTTGGCGACTTCCGCAAAATCCTGACAGGAGAAGGTAATTTGGGCCTTATTAAAATAGTTGCTGACAGCCCTCAACGTAATCTCGTTAACAATATTGGGGTTCTTATAATACCCAAATGGGGTATTAAATTCACCAGCCCTGTTCACCCGGAACAGACCGTTATAGCACGTCTTGTTCAGATAAATTACCCTTGAGGCCCTCTGGGTAGGGGTCAGACTATCATAGAGTTCCTTGTCACGATCCAGTCCCCTAATCTTGTAAAAATATTCTTCATCTTTCTCGTGCTTCCCTAAATCCTCGATGAGCTCTTCGACATTGTCCCTGATGACTTGGTAGAGGTTAATCAATTCGTCATTCACATCATTGACCACTGCCTTCTTTGGCTGCAATGCGAACAAAACAGCTCCACCGCCTAAAAAAGGCTCGTAGTAAGTTGACACGTTTTGCGGAATGTATTTCATAATCTGATCTAAAATCTGCCTCTTACCACCCACCCATTTGACCACGGGTGAAACCAGCTTATTTTTTCCCCATAATTCTTTCAACGATTATCCATCCCTTATCAACGACTAAGCTTTCTTGACTCCTATTTGCAGGACAGAGTCTACAGTTTCTTTATTTACCATGTCCGCGAAAAGATCCTGCAAAGCGACCATCAAATCTTCACCGTCTTCTGGATCACAAACCCCGGCAAAGGCTCCTTCATCTTCCAGACAATGCTGATCGGGGCAGAACCGTAGTGACTTTGATAATCAGCCAGTCCGAAGCAAGTATAGGGCGAGGTGAAGGTCGTCTCCTTATTGTACTCCCTAACAAAGAAGAGTACATTCCCCTTCTTGGCTGATTGGTTAATATACCTCTGCCCTGTCAGCGATTCCTCAGTCGTTCTGCTTTGGGACTGCCAGTGAAATAACTCCTCGTTAATGGAATAATCCTGATACATCGTCGAGGGTGAATAGTCTTTTTCTGATTTGTTCAAGGTCACGAAAAAGACGTCAAGGTTCTTTTCAGACAGGTATAACACACCTTCCCGGAAATGACTTCTCTTCCTTTCCGTATGTTTCCCCAGCGCAGCTAAAATCTGATCAAATGTATATGAGCAGTACAGATCCAACGGATACTCTTGCCCAAATCTGTCCAAGGGCTTATCGACAAAATCTATTTTCTGGTACTGAAATTCCAGCAGCCCCATCAGTTCAGCATAAAGAAATGGTTCATCAAAGGCCCAATATATTGCTTCCTCCACCGAAGTGAATCTATTTCCCAGATCCTCCAGTCCCTTTCCCCAAACCGTATAATAAAACATCCTAAGCATCGTTCTTTCCACCGCTGCTAAATGCGGCATCGGTGCGCCTTGGCTCATCTGTATCTCAGGTAGCATCGTCTGGATGAAGCGAATCCAGCGTCGGGAATTAGCCAGGGACAGTCTTCCCAGCGCAGAGGATATCAGCCGTTCTCTTTCTGGCAACGCCTTATACCCTTTGAGCAGCCCGGCTTCGGCTGCCAATCCCACCACAGAACACTTCTTACTGTAGACATCCTGAGGATATACGTGGTAACCCTCAAAAAACTCATTGACCCTAAGCCCGCTGTTGACTTCCATGAAATCTTGCAGCTTGCTGATCAGGTTTCGTTTGTTGTTGATGGCATTTCTGATATTCGCCAAGATATATTCCTGAGCCTGCTTTTCCAATTGGATCGAACAGCCTCGGGGGACATGGGCAAAACCCATCTTAACTTCCTGTTCAACAGATTTCCGGGTTCTGGCCAACAAAGCTTTAAAACGGTCCGTAAAAGAATACTTGCTGTGGGCCTGTCCCACAAAATCTAAAACCGTCAGGCTCTCTTTGCTATCGCTAAGCCTTAGTCCACGTCCCAACTGCTGCAAAAAGACCGTCAAACTTTCCGTCGGCCGCAGGAAAAGTACAGTATTTACTTCCGGAATGTCTATACCCTCATTATAAATGTCTACGACAAACACAAAATTGATTTCCTTATTGACAAGGCGACGTTTCACACTGTCCCTTATTTCATTCTCCGATTCTGCAATGAGATAATCTGAAGGGATGCCTGATTTCTTGAAGACGTTGCACATGAATTCCGCATGCTTTTTGGTAACACAAAAGCCAATGCCGAGGATCTCTGGACGTTCAAGGCCGTATCTATCCAGCGCATTAATGATATTCCCTACGCGTTTTTCCGCGACAGCTCGTTCAAAAACATAAAGGTTTTCGATTTGCCCCTCATCATATTTTCCCCCAACCCAGCGAACCTGACTTAGGTCAACCTCGTCAGTTACCCCAAAATAATGAAAGGGACTTAATAGTTTTCTTTCAATAGCTTCCCATAACCTGATTTCGGCAGCGATTCGACCCCCGAAGTACGTCAAGATGCTTCGTCCATCCGCTCTCTCCGGTGTCGCGGTGAGACCCAGCAAGACCTTTGGCTTATAATAATCCAGAAGTTCTTGGTAGGATGAAGCAGCGGCATGATGGAATTCATCGATCACGATATAGTCATAAAATTCAGGAGTTGTTACCCCGATTAACTCTTTGGAGTTAAAGGATTGGATGGATACAAACAAATGGTCGAAGCTGTCGGGCTTTATTCCGCCGACCATTAGGGAGCCAAAATTCAGATCTTTCAATATCCCTCGAAAGCAGGCCAGACTCTGACTTAGTATTTCCTTGCGGTGGGCGACAAATAGCAGCCTATTCGGTTTACGTGGGTTCGCCCGGCAAAAGTCCCGATAATCAAAGGCTGCAACAACTGTCTTGCCGGTACCCGTTGCCGCCACAATCAGGTTTTTGTAAGAGTGGTGGATTTCCCTTTCCGCTTGCAGTTTATCCAGGATTTCCTGTTGATAATAATAGGGCTTAATGTCAAAGTTAAAAACAACGTTGCTTTCTTCACCCTGACTGGTTCTTCTCTCAGACTTCAACGCTTTGCGCAAGCGCTCAGAATCGAGCTGCGGAATAAAGGTGGTGAACTCAGGACTATTCCAATACCCGGCAAAGGTTGCCCGTATTTTCTCCAGGATGTCCCCAGAGTCATATTGAGATAGCTTAATATTCCATTCCAGCCCACTCGTCATCGCTGACTCAGATATGTTTGACGATCCAATATAGACTGTACTGAAGCCGGTATCCCGCCAAAAAACATAGGTCTTGGCATGCAGGCGGGTCCGTTCCGTATCATAGGAAATATGGATTTCCGTATTGGCAAGTTTACTGAGCTGCTCGACCGCCTTAAAATCAGTGGCGCCAAGATAGGATGTGGTAATCACCCTTAACTTACCGCCGTTTGCTGTAAATCGAGCAAGTTCATTGATAATCAGCCTTAAGCCACTCCACCGGATGAAAGAAACGAGAAAATCGATCCTATGGCTG
>JAJZPA010000191.1 GCA_021811425.1 Bacillota bacterium
CCACAAACGAAAACTCATTGGCGCGGCACGCCTGGGAAAGTAGATCGTCGCGACCAACAGGAGGTTGGAAGTGCCGAGCGAGCCATGGAGGGCGGAAGATCGGCCGACCAACAGGAGGTTGGAAGTGCCGAGCGAGCCATGGAGGGCATAGCGTGCGGCCGAGGTAAACGAAAGGGACTACGAATACTCGTAGTCCCTTTCCCGCGTTCTGACCTCCGGCCTCTGACATCTGAATCGACCTCTAACCTCTGATAAGGTATGGGAAAGGCTAGCTGTCGAATATATTCAACCAGGAAGCAAAAAGAAAGCCACATCGCGGCGGCTTTCAACGATTATACAAATACATGGATGTTTGTTAGGAGATAACCTTATCAGAGTGCATATCTTTTTCGTGGCGGACGGCATCGTACTCAAACCTGAATTTCTGATTACAGTATGAGCAATGGATGAATTTCCGATCATCAGATTTAATAGGCATTCAGTTCGCACCTCCTTGCCAAGATTATAGACAATTTGTTGATAAGATATACAACAGTCCCAGAAATAGGGTTATGTTTTGTTGGATTTAAAAATGCTGTTTATGAAAGGCGGGTTGGAGGCATGTGGAGACGCTGGCTATGGTTCTCCAGAGAGTTGCTTTGGCTAAAAGTTCAGCTAAAATTACGATGGTATTTGGATACCCCTCTTGGGTTAATGGGCATACTAGTTCTATTCCTCGGGTTGGGTCTGTTAGTGACTTTGGGACAGGCATTAACTGTGATATTCCGTAGCGCCATTCCCTGGGTTTCCGGAAGCCATGTTGCTTCGGTCTATTGGCAATCGGTTGTTTTTGGCATAAAAGCAAGCGTTCTGTTCATCCTTTTTACAATCAGTCTCATTATCTTTCTCGTATTAAAGCTCAATCAACGTTAGCAAACTCGCTTCGCTCGAGGATTTAGTGGGGGTCTCTGCCCTCCCCCACTGAATTATAAGGTATTATCAAGAATTGTGCCGAATTCAGCTCCCACTTATAGAAGTGGGAGACTTCTTCTGGCACTTTGTTAAAAGTGTTTGTTCTCATTCAGATATCAATGCATAGGGTTAAGTTGGACAAACGTATTAAGTTGGTTTTGGCGAAAAAGAGTGGACAAACTCTAAAATTAGGCCTAACGCCAACCCTTGACGGATTGGGAAGTTGTCATCTAGCTAGAAAACGGGAGTGTGAGCGTGAAAATCTAAGTTTTTGGCCTTTTTTTATTGCAACATGCTTAGGGGTATGTTAGAATTTTAATCGGTAAAAGGGGGTTGAAAGTTCGTGGATTTTTTTTCCGGGCCTGCCGGGACTCAGTTTTTTAATGTCATTATGATTCCCGTACAGGTGATTATTATCGTATTGACTTTTTATTATTTTGTCTTGTCTATGTTTGGGCTTTACCGCAAACGGGAGCAAAAAATCCTAATACCGGGAAAAACCTTTGCTTTGGTTGTGGCTGCCCACAATGAAGAAAAGGTGATTGGACCTTTGGTCGAAAATCTTTTCCAGTTAGATTATCCAAAGGAACTTTATGAGGTATTCGTTGTTGCTGATAACTGTATCGATAAGACGGCTTTAATTGCCCGCAATGTAGGTGCTTCCGTTCATCAACGCTTTAATGACATAAAAAGAGGCAAGGGATATGCTTTGGAATGGATGTTTCAACGTCTCTTTAGAATGGAGCGTCAGTTCGATGCGGTGGTCATCTTCGATGCGGATAACCTAGTGAAAGAGAATTTCCTGGTGGAAATGAACAGCAAGCTCTGCCAAGGGGAAAAAATCATCCAGTGTTACTTAGATTCTAAAAATCCTTTTGACACTTGGGTTACCAACACATTCTCGATTGCATTTTGGCTGTCCAATCGCTTATTGCAGCTTGCTCGCTACAATATTGGCCTTTCAAATGTATTGGGTGGGACGGGCATGTGCATTTCGACGGATGTTCTGAGAAAATTCGGCTGGGGTGCAACATCTTTAACTGAGGATTTAGAGTTTAGTATGAAGGCGCTAACTTATGGCATTAAGACGACTTGGGCTCATGATGCAGTTGTTTATGATGAGAAGCCATTGACGTTTGTACAGTCTTGGAGACAAAGAAAGCGCTGGGCTCAAGGTCAGGTAGATGTAGCGGGTCACTACTTTTTTACTTTAGTTATTAAAGGGGTTCGGGAACGCAAGTTTATGTATATTGATGCCGCAGTCCATCTCTTTCAGCCAGCCCTTGTCATGATTGCCACGTTCTTTATGTTAACGAATCTTGTCGCCGGCTTTCAAGGCCATTACGCGAACATCTTTTCTTTGGTGATGCCCTGGACGGGTTGGCAAATTCTCTCTGCGATACAATATGTCTATCCGGTTGCTGCTTTGGCCCTGGATCGTTTGCCATGGAGAGCTTATGTTGGGTTGATTCTTTATCCGGTTTTTATCTACAGCTGGATTCCTATTGTTTTTTTGGGTTTCTTGAAACGCAAAGACAAGCAGTGGTCTCATACGCAGCATACTCGTTCTATCAGCTACGAAGAAGTTGTTAAGCAAAAAAAAGTATCGACCAATTAGGGAGCTAACCGAGCTAACCCATTGAGCAGCGGTTCGACAGCCGCTGCTATAATTTTTACGTTTTTTGCCGAAAAGGCGAAAAAAATCGTTTATTTTTATGAACGTTGTGTATATAATATTACATGTATTTTTTCCTAGGGACCAATGTAAAGGGAGTGAAACGATTGTTACCGACGCCAAAGAAATTTTTTATCACTGCGGCCAGTGCCGAAGGGCATTCCAAGTTAACGGCTTTTGACAACGCACTGTTAAAGGCTCGTATTGGCAATGTGAACCTATTGCGTGTTAGTTCAATATTGCCGCCTGGATGTGAGTATGATCCAGATCTAGAGATCCCCGAAGGTTCTTTAGTGCCTACGGCGTATGGCTCTATCGTCAGTGACGTTCCTGGGGAAATTATCAGCGCGTCTGTTGCAGTCGGTTTTTCGGAGAATACGTTTGGGGTTATCATGGAGTATTCGGGTAGGTGTACGGCTGAAGAGGCGAAGGCCATGATCACAAAGATGGTTGAAGAAGCATTTGCGACCCGTAAGATGAACTTGGTTGACATTAAGGTGGCTGTGACTCAACATAAGGTTGAAAAAATAGGTTGTGCTTTTGCTGCGGTTCCGTTGTGGTACTAGCATTTGATCAGGAAAGGGGTTAGAAACATGGAGCTGTGGTACACTGAAAAACAAACGCCTACTGTAGGAATAACCTGTAAAATAAGTCGGACGCTCTATACCGAACAAACAGAGTACCAAGATCTTGCCGTTATCGATACCGAACAGTTTGGGCGGATGCTTGTGTTGGATGGAATGGTCATGACGACGATTAAAGATGAGTTTGTCTACCATGAGATGATTTCTCATGTCGCTTTGAACACCCATCCGAATCCCGAAAATGTGCTTGTTATCGGAGGAGGAGACGGGGGCGCGATTCGCGAAGTTGTGAAACATCCTAAGGTAAAGAAGGCCACGCTCGTCGAAATTGACGGTAAGGTGATCGAGGCTTCCAAGAAGTTTCTTCCTGAAATCGCGGCTGCCCTCGATGACAACGCGAAAGTCAAAGTGCTCGTTGATGACGGAATTGCCCATGTGCGTGACAAAGTTGGTATCTACGATGTGATTCTGGTCGATTCGACAGAGCCGATCGGTCCAGCCGAAGGATTATTTGCGCTTGATTTTTATCGCAGCCTTTCTCGGGCACTGAAAGAGGATGGAATCATGGTGGCCCAAACGGAATCTCCGTTTTTCAATGCGAATCTGATTCAGCGAGTATACCGTGATATAGCGGAGGTTTTTCCGATAGCCAAACTCTATCTGGCGGCGATTCCCACCTATCCCAGTGGCTTGTGGAGTTTCACAATGGGTTCTAAACGCTGGGATCCTGAGGCAGTGGATGAGACGAAGATTCCAGAACTGGATACTAAGTATTACAGTGCCGAAATGCATAAGGCGGTCTTCAGATTGCCACGATTTGTCCGTGCACTGCTAAAGTAAGTAGAGGGTGAATCTATGACCAAGCAAGGAATCATGTCTCTGGTGGAAAACCCCGGGATTTTCATGGGGGCAGCCGCTGATTACAACGTAGCTCAAACGGCTATTCTGGGGATTCCAATGGACTATACGGTGAGTTTTCGACCGGGCACTCGCATGGGGCCTCAAGGCATAAGGAATGTGTCGACTGGGATTGAAGAATACAGCCTGTATCAAGACAGAGATTTAGCGGATTACAGCTATTTTGACTGTGGTGATTTGAGCCTGCCCTTTGGCAACGTGGAGCGTTCCCTTGAAATTATTGAAGATGCTTCCTCAATGCTCTTGGAGGACGGCAAGTTTCCGATCTTTCTTGGCGGAGAGCATCTAGTCAGTTTTCCCTTGATTAAACCGTTTGCCCGCAAATATCCGGAACTTCGGGTGGTTCATTTTGATGCTCATGCTGATCTTCGGAAGGACTACTTAGGCGAAGGGAATTCGCATTCCACCGTGATGCGTAAGGTCGCCGAATTGTTGGGTCCCAAGCGGGTGTATCAATTTGGGATTCGTTCGGGCACGAAAGAGGAATTTGTTTTTGCGCAAGAGTTCACCCATTTAACGATCGAAAAGGTACTGGAGCCTTTGCAGGCCGCCCTGCCAGGACTTGCGGACGTGCCGATTTATGTTTCGCTGGATATTGACGTCGTTGATCCGGCCTTTGCACCCGGAACAGGCACGCAAGA
Source organism: Bacillota bacterium (assembly GCA_021811425.1). Classification (GTDB taxonomy): domain Bacteria; phylum Bacillota; class Desulfitobacteriia; order Desulfitobacteriales; family Desulfitobacteriaceae; genus JAJZPA01. The sequence goes on from JAJZPA010000191.1 coordinate 4,770, forward strand.
GCCCGGCGGGTGTACATCGCGAGAGATCATCAGTGCAATCCAGGCACTGAGCGTACTGAATGTTGTCGGTTTTGATTTGGTCGAAGTCTCCCCGGCGACAGATTCAAGCGAAAGGACGGCATTGCTGGCAGCAAAAATTACTAGGGAAGCAATTTTGGGTTTTACAGGAAAGAAAACGCCAGTCATTTTTTGATCCCTTCCGCAAGCCAAGGTTTGTTTCGCTTTTCTTGTACCAGTCAGAAAGTATATCTTTGTGGTGGCATAAGTGCAACTTCGGCTTCCCGACGGCCAAGGATGGCCTAGTGTCGCTGAAGCCATGGATGGCGTGAAGCGACTGCTGTCGCCCGATTGTCCCAGTGGGACAATCGCAGCACAAGCTGGGTTTTCTTTATTTTTCCTGTAAAAGGCTTTGACAGAAAAGACGTTTTTGTGTATACTGATATTCGTCAGTTGTGACGGGCGATTAGCTCAGCTGGGAGAGCGCCTGCCTTACAAGCAGGATGTCGGCAGTTCGATCCTGTCATCGCCCACCAATTCAGAAGTCAGAAGCCGGAGGTCAGAAGCCCGAAAGGGGCGGCAACGGCCTTGACATAGATGTTAGCGGAACAATGCGCGTGAGTCGCCGGACTTCGGGCATCGTAACTCGGACATCGATTATGGCCCCGTGGTGTAGTGGTTAACATGCCTGCCTGTCACGCAGGAGATCGTCGGTTCAAGTCCGATCGGGGTCGCCAATTTTGAATTCCGAAGCACGAGACCGGATGCCCGAAAGGTTCTAATCGAACATCGGGAATCAGGCATCGAGCATCGAAATAAATGCCTCGGTAGCTCAGTCGGTAGAGCAGAGGACTGAAAATCCTCGTGTCGGCGGTTCGATTCCGTCCTGAGGCACCATGCGGGTGTAACTCAGTGGTAGAGTGTCACCTTGCCAAGGTGAAAGTCG
>JAJZPA010000017.1 GCA_021811425.1 Bacillota bacterium
CACAAAGTGTGTGGCCGTCTCATGGAAGGGAAGGCCCCTAGTCCTGCGACAGTTAACGGGAAGGGCCGGTGATTTTGCGCCGCCTTGGCTAAAGTCGCCTCGAGCGCAGACACTCGCTGGGGATCCAGTTCCCCCAAAAACTCTAAGGTAATATGAAAATTCTCTTGGGATTTCCAATATCCGTGCGCTCCGAGTCTTCTCAATTCAACCTGTAATTCCAAAATAGCCTGTTTAACGCCAGACGGCAAATCGATCCCGATAAACAATCGCATCCATATTTTCTCCCATCCGTGTTTTCTCCCATCGATGCATCCATCCGACCGTAAATCCAAACTATTTTGCCCCTGCCGCATCTCAAAGAGATTCAACTTCTCTGTTCCAACTCAAATAATTGAATTTGGAGACGCATATTGTCCGGGACATGGCTTATGATTTGAGCCGAAATATCCTTGAACGCAAATAGATCGTTTTGGTGCACGCGAATAGAGCATTGTCAGCAGAATCTGTTTTAAATTGCCGTAGGAATCAAAGCCTGTGCTGACAGAAGTGCTGTCCGGATTCGTTTTCTTGGTGATCCGTCCCTTGTGTTTACGGTGAGCTTGCCCGCACTCAAACGGATATTGTCAAAATTGGCGGTTCCGGAGGCATTATACAAATCGGCGCGCACCTTCATGGTTACTGTATTGGCAGGAGGTTTAAAAGTGAGGACATATTTGGACCAGCCGGTATCTCCAGTGATCGCTTTGGTGACATAATCATTGATTGGATTCCCAGAACCATCATAGAAATAGATGTGCAGCCAGGGCTCCGCCGCTGGAAGGCGTGCTAACCCCTGTAGTCCGGATAAACCCTGTCAACGTGTAGTCCAGGTTGGCATTGGCCGGGATTCCATATTCGGTTTGGTGGTATGATGTTCCCGCCGTGGAGCGGCTGACCTGGGCGTTATGGGTGCCGGAATAAGAATAGGGCTCCGCTTCATTGACAACTGTTGCATTGGCATTCGAAGGAATCCAGCGCTCACTTCCCAGTTCAAAGTACTCGGCGGAACATGCTAATGGGCTGTAATTTTTTGTCGTTCCGCGTAGGTTCCAGGACCCTTCGCGAAACGACAAGTTTCGGCGAGTATGGTCAATATAAAATTACTTTGACGGGATCCTGTCTTTCCAAGAACAAGTGACGTTGTCAGGTCAGGAGCGGTCGGCTAGAATTGGACAAACGCTTGGAAGTAGTTTATAATTAATCTAAAGAAGGAAAGGGAGGGAAAGCTATGCCTAACCAAATTGCTCCTGGGGTTTATTCCGTGGGTGTGAAGCATCCGGAGTTAAAAAAGTTCGATATTGTGGTCGATACCCCTGGGACGACGTATAATGCTTATCTCATTGTAGGGGAGAAAATAGCGCTTATCGACACGTCCAGGCGGGAATTTGCCGCCGAACTCCTGGAAAATATTCGTGTTATTATCGATCCTAGTCGGATTGACTACATTATCACGCAGCACAGTGAACCGGATCATGCCGGTGCGCTTCAGGAAGTGCTAAAACAGGCTCCGAAGGCCACAGTCCTCTTGTCCGCTTCAGGGGCTAAGTTCATTTTCCAGCAGCTGAATTCCGATTTCCCCCACAAAGTGATGGGGGAAAACGAAACCCTTGATCTGGGAGGAAAGCGCCTGCGTTTCATCATGGCCCCGTTCCTGCACTGGGCGGATGTCATGTTTACTTATCTGGAAGAAGATAAAATACTGTTTACCTGTGATGCCTTTGCAGCACATTACCCGGAAACGGATCAGACCAAGGTCCCGGTTGAACCCTATTTTACGCAGTACTACCAGGCCATAATGGCTCCTTTTGCCCCACATATCCTCAAGGTGGTAGCGAAGATAAAGGATCTTGATATTGAGATGATCGGGACATCGCACGGCCCGATTCTCAAAGAAAATCCTCAAGAGTATATCCTCCGGTATCAAGAAATGAGCACCCCTAAAGCCATGAACCCTTTCGTAGTCGTGGCCTATGCGTCGGCCTACGGCTATACCAAGGCCTTGGCAGAGGCGTTTATCGACGAATTCTCACAAAAGATAGAGGTCAAAGCCTTCGACTTAGAAAATGATGCGCTGGCCGAGATGGTGGAAGGGATCAATTATGCCAAAGCCTTTTTGATTGGCTCACCTACATTCAATCAAGATGCGATTGAGCCGGCTTGGGTTCTTTTAGCCCATGTTTCCCCCATCATTAACCGGGGTAAACCAGCTGCAGCTTTTGGCTCCTACGGCTGGAGCGGCGAGGGGGTGGAACTGTTAAGCCAGCGACTTAAAGGACTAAAACTTGATGTTTTGCCTGGCGTCAGGGTTCAGTTTGCACCCACACAAGAGAATTTGAACCAAGCACGGGCCTTAGCTAGAAATATGCTGGAGCGGATCAAAGAGTGATAAAACGGTTCAAGTGAGCGCGCCAATGGGGCACGGAAGAAAGTGAACTCGTCACGAACGCAAACGGAAAGTCAGTCGTTTAGGTCGGTACGCCGCCCACTGACGAGGTAAACAATTTCTTCGGCGATGTTGGTGCAGTAGTCTCCCATACGCTCAAAAAAGCGGGCGACAAACATCAGGTAGGTTGCTTGGGTGATCGTTTTCGGATCTTCCATCATGATCAGTAAGAGTTCGCGGAAGATTTGGTTGTACAGATGGTCAACTCCGTCATCCATCAATGACATTTCACGCGCAAGTTGATCTTCTTCCTTGACATAAGCCTCTAAACCTTTTTCGATCATGGCTTGGACGGTTTCGCTCATGCGGGGAATGTCCACCAAAGGTTTGATTAACGGAGTATGGCCGATGCGTCGGGCTGTTTTCGCCACATCGACGGCCAAATCCCCCATGCGTTCCAAGCTGATCGAAATCTTGAACCCCGCGACAATCTTACGTAAGTCGCGGGCAAACGGTTGCTGAGTGGCGATGAGGAACATGCACTTTCCTTCAATTTCTGCTTGCAGATCATTGACGTGGCTGTCCCCGGTAATCACGGATTGTGCTAGTTCTGGATCCTGTTTTTGCAGGGAGTGAACTGCGGTATCGATCCGTTCTTTAACGACCGTTCCTAATTCGTAAATTTTTTGTCGCAGTTCCTCAAGCGCGACGTCAAATTGTTGCCTTGTCGTCATGATGTATTCCCCCTAAATTAACCGAAACGCCCGGAAATATAGTCTTCTGTCCGTTTCTCAGCAGGCCGGGTAAATAAAACACCGGTATCGTCGACCTCGATCAGTTCCCCACTCAAAAAGAATGCCGTGTGATCCGAGACACGGGATGCTTGGTGCATATTATGTGTGACGATGGCGATCGTATACTTGTTTTTGAGCTGAAGGATCAATTCTTCGATCTTCATTGTGGAGATCGGATCCAAGGCAGAAGTCGGCTCATCCATGAGGAGTACTTCTGGTTCTACGGCTAAGAGGCGGGCGATACAGAGGCGCTGCTGTTGGCCCCCGGAGAGCCCCAGAGCCGATCTGTGCAGGCGGTCTTTCACTTCATCCCAAAGTACTGCCCCCCGCAGACTCATTTCCACGATTTCGTTCAGCTTTTGTTTGCTCGATTCGCCATGAATCCGAGACCCGTAGGCCACATTTTCAAACACCGATTTTGGAAAAGGGTTAGGTCGCTGAAACACCATGCCCACCCGTTTGCGTAACTGCACCACGTCGGTTTCCGGGCTGTAGATATCTTGATCATCGATCAGAACACGCCCCAGGATCTTGACATTCGGCAAGAGATCGTGCATCCGGTTCAGGGTGCGGAGAAAGGTTGATTTCCCACAGCCGGAAGGGCCGATAAAGGCTGTAATGCTCTTTTCCTGCATCATCAGGCTGATGTCTTTTAGGGCTTGGTTGTCCCCGTAGTAAAGATCAAGATTTTTGACCATGATCTTGTCTTTCATGCGCAATACTCCTTATCTAAAATCCGTTAGTCTTTCTTGCCAATCAGGCGATGCTGCAAATAGCGGCTGGGCAAGGCTAAGAGAAGATTAAACACAAGCACCATCAAAATAAGGAGGGCGGCCGTGCCATCGGCGATCTGATCGGCATTCGTCCCCGGCAGCGGATTGGATTTCAGGGCAAACAGATGAACCGCTAAGGTTTCACCTGGGGCAGTTAGGTGCACATCGAAGAGGTAACGCGAGACATTCATGCCGGCGGTAAAAATCAAGATGGCGGTTTCCCCCAAAGCTCGACCGGCAACCAAGGTTGTGCCGGTAATCAGCCCAGGCAATGCTGAGGGCAGCACGACTTTGTGCAGGGTTTGCCACATGGTGGCTCCTAAGGCGAGGCTGGCCTCGCGATAGCTGGACGGAACACCGCGCAGAGATTCTTCCGTAACCCTAACCAAAATCGGCAAGTTAAGCAGGGCTAGGGTGGCTGCGCCACCGAGAATCGTAAACCCTAAGCCCAAGACGTTGACGAACACGATCATGCCAAAGAGTCCGAGTACAATGGAAGGAACGGTAGCCAAACTCTCAGTGCTCAAGCGGATGATGTCCGTGAGCTTATTGTTTGGGGCGTATTCGGCGAGATAAATGCCCGCTCCAACTCCAATCGGCAAAGAAAAGATCAGGGAAAGAAGGAGGATATAGAAAGAATTAAACAACTGTCCTCCGACCCCATTTGGGCCGGTGAAGAAATCCTTATTTAAGTAGGGCAGGCCTCTTCCCAAGATAAAGGTGAGAAACCAGACGAGAGTGGCCACAATGGCCGCAGCAGAAAACCAGAGAAGGATGGTTGCTAGAGTATTGATTTGCTTGGCCTGCATCAGGCATTCCCCTTTCGAGCGGCCGTCCGGACAAGGATGATGAGAATGAGAGAGATTACGAGCAGGACGAGAGACATCATGAAGAGCGCATTGTTCCAGGTTGAACCAAAGGGAGTATTCCCCATTTCCATGACAATATTGCTCGTCAAGGTCGAGGTTGGATTGGTCAGAGAGGTTGGAAAGAGAGGAGAGTTTCCGATCACCATTTGTACCGCCATGGTTTCTCCGATCGCCCGCGCCATCGCGAGAATCACGGCCGTGAGAATGCCTGGGGTTGCGGCAGGGATTAGAACCCTCCATATCGTCTGCCAACGCGTAGCACCCAACGCCAAAGAGGCTTCCTCATACATTTCAGGAAGGGCTCGGAGGGTATCTTCTGAAATGCTGATGATCGTGGGCAAAATCATGATCGCTAACACGAGTCCGGCGGCTAGCATGCCGAATCCTGTAGGCGATCCGGTCAACTTGCGAATCAAATCCACGATGACGATAATTCCGACATAACCGTAGACAACAGAAGGAATCCCGGCAAACAGTTCTGTCACCGGCCGTAGAACCGCTCTCAGCGAGGCCGGAGCAACTTTGGCCATGAACACGGCCCCGGCCAGGCCTAAAGGGGCTCCTAATAATATGGCGATAAGGGTTGTCCCCAGAGAGCCCGCAATAAAGGTCAAGGCCCCGAATTTCCCCGTATCCGGACTCCAGACCGTGCTGGTGAAAAACTCAAGCGGGCTCGCTTCTTTAAAGGTTGCCAATCCTTGTTGGCCAACAAACCAGATAATGGTCAAGATAACGAGGGAAACTAGGACGGCGCTGCTAATAAAGAGATAGCGAACGAGATGGTCGTTAAAATAAGCCCAGGATTTTTTCTGTGGCAAGTTTCCACCTCCATATCACAATTATACCCACTTTAGCTTAGCTTGTCTCTGTAAACGATTTGTTAAACTTATGTTAAGTTTGTGTAAAATGACAACTCAAACAGGACGTTTGAGATTAGAGCATCGCCATGACTCAAACAGGACGTTTGAGATTAGAGCATCGCCATGGATGGCTAGATGCCGGATGGCTAGATGCCGGATGACAAGGCGCCGAAAGCTTAGCAGAAGCCGGGTTTTCTTTAACAAGGATCTTTATGAAAAGTGGTTTTTGCGCTAAAATAGAAAATAGTGCTTGTCCGAACTTCATATTCCGACCGGAATAGATTTTGGTGAGGGGGAACGATCGTGTTCGATAACGGCATTCTTGTCGCAGGCGGAGATCCAGGGTTTGGGGCGATTAAGCTTGACACCGGTGAAACAAGGGTTTTATTTCCAGCGGTGATCTGCAAAGGGAATGAACGGATTTTCTCAACCTTGGGAAATACCCCGCTGGGGAAAGGTTCCGACCTGGAAACCCAGATTGCTTCTTTGGACGTCATCGTGACGAACAATTCGACAGGGGTTGAACGGCATTATTTCATGGGGAGCCTTGCCGAAAGCCTGAACCCCAACGAGGCCCACTATTGTTGGGATGAAGACAAGTCCACCGATGAAGAGGCAACCGCCTTGTTAATTGTCGCCATAGCCTTGGCCCAACCGACGGACAAGGCCAATGTCTATTTGGGCACTGGGGTGCCTGTCAAATACTATGCGGCCTTGAAGGAAAAATATGAAGCCGAGCTGAAGGGCTCGTTTTCGGTCACGTTCAAATCCGGGCCATTGGCCGCGCAGACGCGCAGTTTGAACATCCTACGGTCGAGGGTACTGCCCCAGAGTTATGGTGTCTTCATCAAAGAGACCTTGAACGAATATGGGATCCCCAGCCATCCGAAGCTGTTTAGCGGCTATGTGGTGGTGATTGATCCGGGTTTTCGTACGACGGATATTGCCACCTTTTACGATGGTGTCATGCTGGATCCGCCGAACTCCTTCAGCCTGGAAAAAGGACTGAAATGGGCCTATACCGGAGTCGCCGAAAAGCTCAAAGAAATGACTTCTGCCCATGAAAATCCCATTGAAACCGATGATAAAGAACTTGATAAGATTTTCCGAGTGAATGGTGGCTTCTATCCCTGGAATAATGGGGCTATCAATCTGAACCCGGTCATGAAAACCATGCTCGCTCAGTTGGGCACCGATATTTCCCGCGAAGTCAAAAAAGCACTAAAGCCCATGCTGGGCAAGATCCATACCGTCCTCGTCGCAGGTAAGGTTGGCGAGCTGATCTTTTCCGATCTGCAGCTGGAAAACAAAGTTCTCATCCAGGATCCTCAATTTGGCAATGCCACCGGTTTTCGAATTATGGCAGCGAATCTCGTCAATAATTTAACTAAGAAGGCGAATGCAAATCAATGACGTTAGCTGTTCTGCCACTGTATTTTGAGGATGAGGATGCTGATCTATGGGAGCACCTAGCGGCTGTCGCTCCAGATGCTCGGTTGGGGCTGGTTAAGGAGGCCCTGCGTGAATTTCTCGGCAAGGAACTCCAGGGGCGAGAGCAGCTAAATTACCAGGCCTCAGGCGGATTGGAAGCGGAATTTGGGCTTGAAAGTCTCTTTGTCCGTTTGGATAACCCTGAAGTCACACCAGTCAAAGATTCCAGGCCGTGGGAGCACTTGCTCAAAGAAGTGATTGGCATAGAAGAGGATGAAAGCGTGATTACAGCCATCCAAGCCCTTGCGGGCGAGGCCTTGGGGAGCACCCTTGAAGCGCAACTGAGTGAGCCAGTGGTTAGGCCAGAGTCTAATGAAGTGGAGGACGTACGTCCGGTCATGGATCAGGGGTCTGAGGCTTCAGGCAGGCTCTTGCTCCCGGCGTCGTCGCAGGGAATGGCTCATCTCCTGCAGGTGATCGGGGAAGAAGAGGACGAAGCGATTATAGCCTTTTTCAAGAGCTCCGGCTGAGGGAAGTCATCTAGGGATTTCTGTGTTAAGAAAGCGTGACACGGGCTGATTTCAGCCAGTGTTCTACTTGGATGAGGTAAGCAAAGAGCTGAGGAATATCCATCAATTGCCCGAACCAGGGATGTCCTGCGGGCAGGGTGGCTGAGGTCTGGATGAGTTTTCGCAGGGCCGGAAGATTGACGAGGGGTAGAAGCGGGGAATTGGGATTGGCCAGGATATCCTCCAGCCAAACTGTAACGGCCTGGAGGTAGGCAGGATGGTGTGTTTTGGGGTAGGGGCTTTTTTTGCGCCAGAGGACATCTTCTGGTAAAAGTCCATCCAAAGCAAGCCTGAGCAGCGCCTTTTCTCGTCCCTGGTGGGATTTGATGGACCAGGGTATGTTCCAGACATATTCGACCAAACGATGGTCGCAGAAGGGAACCCGTACTTCCAGACCGCTCGCCATGCTCATACGGTCTTTACGCTCTAGAAGTACCGGCATAAACCGGGTTAAGGTTAAATAAGCAATCTCACGCATACGGGTTTCCCGCGCTTTTTCTGCTGGAGGAAGAGTGCGGGATTCTTTTGCGCTGACAGGCAGTTCAGCAAGGGCTTCTGCATAACGTTGCTGCACATACTCCTCAGGTCGCAGACGCGCTAGCAGCTCAGGAGAGAGGATCTGGAGGCGGTTGGGATTGTTTAGGGCCCACGGAAAGGTGGTGGCTGCTAAAGCATCCTGACGGTGAAACCAGGGGTAACCGCCGAAAACCTCGTCTGCACATTCTCCGGAGAGCGCAACCGTGACAGAGTGCTTAATTTCTCGGGAAAACAGGAGTAGGGAGGTATCAATATCAGCCATCCCGGGGAGGTCGCGGGCTTCTACCGCTGCGGTCAAAGCTTGTGCAAGCTCAGGAGTGTCAAAAAAAGTATAAGTATGCTGCGTGTGGAGTATTGCGGAAACCCGGTCAATCCAGGGACGATCCGAATTGGGTTGGAAGGCATTGGCTTGAAAATACTTCTCATTATCGAGATAATCCACTGAAAAGGTCGCTAAGGGGCCTTTCCCTGTGCGCTCTAATTCTGCCGCTGCAATCGCACTGATCGCACTTGAATCCAGGCCGCCCGATAAAAGAGTGCCAATCGGGACGTCGGAGACCAGTTGCCTCTGCACGCTATCTATAAAAAGTTCACGAACCGTTTGGACTGTGGTCTGAAAGTCATCCGTATGTTCGCGTGAGGGCAGTACCCAGTAGGCGTAAGTTTTGAGACCTTCCGGAGAAAAGAGAAGGGCGTGACCGGGTTTTAACTCCTGCACTCCACGGTAGATCCCTACTCCGGGCGTCCGCGCCGGGCCTAAGAAAAGAACTTCGGAAAGCCCTTCGGCATCCACACGCGATTCAATGTCCGGGTGAGCCAAAAGCGCTTTTAATTCTGAGGCGAAAAGGAGACGGGTATTCGTCGCGGCATAGAACAGCGGTTTAACGCCCAACCGATCCCGTGCGAGAAAAAGCTCTTTCCTCTCAGCGTTCCAAATCCCGAAGGCGAAGATCCCATTAAAACGCTCAATACAGCGAGGTCCCCATTCCAGATAGGCCGTGAGCAAGACTTCGGTATCGGAGTGGCCTTGAAAACCATACCCGTGGGCCAGCAATTCCCGACGTAGTTCCTCGGTGTTGTATAATTCCCCATTGTAAGTTAGAACATAAATATGTCCTTGGCGTTTGCGTACCATCGGTTGGGCTCCGCCGAGAATATCCACGACAGCCAAGCGGCGATGTCCAAAAGCCGCTTCCGAAGAAAGCCAATACCCTTCGGCATCCGGCCCCCGAGCAGTCAAAGTCTGGGTCATGCTCTCTAAGGTAGCGCGCTCCTCTGCGACATTCCTTTTCCAGTCAATCCAGCCAACAATACCACACATGGCGTTTACCTCCTGCTTCTTAATGATAGGAAGAATCATGGTCACCTACGTCGATAGAATATGCGCAGCGGTTCTGTCTCGTTCATCGGGATGGAGGAGAAGTTAAGGGGGAATATCACAGAAGCTAGCAGGAACAGGCTAATTTGTGTCGAAAGTATGTAAGTCAATTTGCAAGGAGGAGAAAGCGACATGAAAAGACATGGTTTCCAGCACTAGCGGGTACTTCTGATGGTACTGATCATGATGGAAATCCCTCTGGAAACGATTTCCTCTTTTCTTTCTCTGGGGGCCAAGCGGATCCAGGTTTACCGCTATGTCCTGCTGCCGGCCTCCTTGCCCGATGTGTTTACGGCGCTGCGTTTAAGCATGGGTACTCATCTGTGGCTGTTCTCTTTTTTGCGGAGTCGTTTGCTACCACTAAAGGGTTGGGAATTTCATTATGGATGCCTGGAGCCGTTCAGTTCCGGATGAGATGTTTGCCGGAATTCTGGCGATGGGGGTCTTGGGCGTTGCCCTATTTATTTTGACGGATGTCATGGATCATGTCTTTATCCGTTGGCAGCATGTGCAGCGCTAAAAATTCTTAGGGTATAAGAAAGCATTGCGGGTTACACTAATCCTTGAGGTGATGAGTAATGCCCCGTAAAGACGGCAACAAGAACCAAAAAGAAGACTTGAAAAAGATAGAACTAACCGTGGATAACATGGTTGAAAATGAACGCTTTCTGGCTGAGAACGCAGGGGAATTAACACCTCATCAATTAAAGGATGTTCGGGAACATTTGGCTTCTAAGAAAAAGTTTTTGCTGGAAACAGAAGGGACGGTCAAGGAGCAATAACCAGAATTCAAGAGCAAAGCCCCATGTCCCAGAGGATGGGGGATAAAAAATTAGGGGGATATCCGCTTGGGATATCCCCTCCGTTTCTAGACCGGTTAGATGCGGCCACCCTGTTTGAGATTTTGCTCAGCGAATTGAATCATCCGTTTGGTCATTTCGCCACCGACTGAACCGTTTTCACGGCTGGTGCGGTCGCCACCGAGCTGGACATTCAATTGGTTGGCAATCTCATACTTGAACTGATCCAACGCCTGGGAAGCGCCTTGTACTGCGGGTGTATTGGTGTTTCTTTCTCCTGCCATGTGTAGTCCCTCCTTAAATAAATGTTGGATGTATTGGAGACGTTCTTATTATTTGTAATTAAGGATTTATTAATCAGGTAATTATTGTTACGTTTTATCAAATTTCCCTTTCATGACTGTGCTCCTATTTCAGTAGAAACTATTGCGAAACTTTGGGACTCCAGCGCAAACGTGATATAATAAACTGCAATTTTTAGCGAAGGAGAGCGAAATGGCGACAATGAATCCTGAAACAGAATCACCCTCCCTCAAGGGAGAATGGTGGGCAGAAATCCATTCCCGCCGGACCTTTGCGATCATTTCGCACCCGGATGCGGGTAAAACTACTTTGACAGAAAAACTCCTCTTATTTGGCGGGGCTATTCACATGGCGGGTTCCGTGAAATCGCGAAAAGCCGAGCGTTATGCCACCTCAGACTGGATGGAACTGGAGCGCCAACGGGGGATCTCGATCACGTCGAGCGTGATGCAGTTTAAATATGAGGGGTATATTGTCAATATTTTGGATACCCCCGGCCACCAAGACTTCAGCGAAGACACGTACCGAACCTTGACGGCTGCAGACAGTGCAGTGATGATCATTGATGCGGCTAAAGGAGTCGAGGCTCAGACAATTAAACTCTTTCAGGTGTGCCGTCAGCGCGGGATTCCGATTTTTACTTTTGTCAATAAGATGGACCGGAATGGAAAACACCCCCTGGATCTGATGGATGAAGTGGAAAAAGTTTTAGGGATTGATTCCTATGCCATGAATTGGCCTATCGGCATGGGCAGTGATTTTAAGGGAATTTATAATCGAGCGAACCGCCGAGTGGAACGCTTTCACGGTGGCGCTGGGAACTTTGTGGCGCAGGTTCCTGTCTCAGGTTCGTTAGAGGATGAAGCGGTGCAAAAAGGGATAGGTTCTGATATTTTGGCTCAGCTTCACGAGGAAATTGAGCTTTTGGATATGGCGGGCAATTCTTTTGACAGAGAGCGCATGGAGCGCGGTGAGGTGACTCCTGTTTTCTTTGGCAGTGCTTTAAACAATTTCGGAGTCCCTGACTTTCTAGAGCATTTTTTAGAGTTGGCACCTACCCCACAGCCCCGCTTAACCAGTCAAGGCCTTCTTCTACCGGAGCATTCTGAGTTTGCCGGGTTTGTCTTCAAGATTCAGGCGAATATGAATGCGGCCCATCGTGATCGGATTGCTTTCATTCGTGTCTGTTCTGGGCGCTACGAGCGGGGAATGACAGTGATCCATTCCCGTTCTCAGCGTCGGCTGCGTTTGGCCCAGCCTCAGCAGCTTTTTGCCGGGGAACGCACGATTCTCGATGAAGCATTTGCTGGGGATATTATCGGGGTACACGATAATGGACTTTTGCGCATTGGCGATGTGATTGCGACCAAAGATGGGTTAGTGTTCGAGGCGATGCCCTTTTTCAGCCCCGAGAATTTTGGCAGGGTGAGCATTGCCAATGCCTTAAAACGCAAACAGTTTATTAAAGGAATTCAGGAATTGGAAGAGGAAGGGGCCATTCATGTCTTTCACGATCGCTTTGCAGGGGTGGAAGCGCCTATCATTGGTGTCGTTGGTCAGCTCCAGTTTGAAGTGTTGGAATATCGGCTTAGAGAAGAATATGGAGTGGACGTTTCCATCAATCATCTCCCGTATGGTTTGGTACGCTGGTTGAAAAAGGACGAACCGAACCTTAAGGTGCTGGAGGATTCCAGCATGGCCATGATCGTCTTGGATAAGGATGAAAATAAGGCTGTTCTCCTGCTCGATGACTGGAAGGCCTCTTGGCTGAGTGAACGGTATCAGATTGCTTTCTTGCCAAAGTCTCCCCAGTAACCATAAAAAACGTAAAAACGTGGCTTGTGCCCAGTTGATAGGATAAAGAAAAAGCCTTGCCCTTAAGAGGGCAAAGGCTTTTTTGATTTTGAGCGTAGTTTCTAAAACGAAATACAAGGTGTGCAGTTTCCCCGATCCGGGCATTGAGAACAAGAAGGCGGCACCAATAGGGTTGCTTGAGTTTGCCTATCTGCTGTAGATTCAGTCAAAACGAATCCCTCCTTCAGTACAGATGAGATTATCTTGTTTGTATTATATTACAGTTGATAAAGAAGGTCAATAACTTTTACATAAGATTGCAAAGAAAAAAGTTCAGTATTATAACAGAATTAGTTCTGAAGAAGCTCTGACAAAGGCACCAGTTGTATCCCTTGGGCCTCAAATTCAGGGAGCATTTCCCTAATTGCCCGCGCCGTATTAGGACCTTGGGGTCCGACATGCCCGATGCCGATGGCTTTGCCGGAAGTTTTGGCTTTTTGAATCAGAGCTTTGAGTTGCTTCTTGATCGAGCCTAGATCATTGGCATTATCCAGGAAGATGTCGCGCATCCCGCTGGCGATCTGGGCCTGGTGCGCTTCCTTTGCCAAGATGCTTTTTTCGCTGGTTTTGCTGTCGAGGATCAATAGGTCGCGTTCCTTGGCCACCTCGATGATGGCCTGAACCAGGTTTGGATCCTCGGTTCCTTTTGAACCCATGTGGTTGCTAATCCCGATGGCATAGGGTACGGTTTGCAAGCCTTGGATGAGGCGCTCCTTGGCCTGAGATGGGCCAAGCCTTGTGAGCAGAGCCCCTGGGCCCAGCCATTCTGGGTTTGCTTTTTTGGCTTCCATGGGCATGTGCAGGATGATTTCATAGCCTTTTTGATGGATAAGTTCCGCTTCCTCCTGCGAGAACATCATGTTGGGCATTACCGCTGCAGTGAAAGGAATGTTGAGAGCGAGCATCTCATTCGTGCCGGGATTATTGATCCCAAAGTCGTCAATCACAATAGCAGCCTTACCCTGGATAGGTTTGGGTGTGAAGGTTTGGTTTAAAATGACATGTCCGGCAATGGAATCTCCGAATTGCCCATCGATTAAAAGTCGCACCCCTTCAACCCCTTCAATTTGGGATAAGGTCCAGACCACGGATTTTACCGTGAGTTCCTCTTCAATGGCCCCTTGAGGGAAATCACGGCGCAGACTACCGCTAAAATTCACTGTGGCAATGCCATGATTAAACTCCGTACCTAAAACTTTCGTGGCTGGGGCAAGGGTTGGACTGGCTTTTGAGTTGAGTTTGGGTCCCTTGAGGAGTTCTTGCAGCAGATACTGAATTCTCTGGCTGAGACTGAACGTTTGCCAAGCGCTAAAGTCCACCTGCCGCGCTTCAACAGCCAGCATATCCAGGTTTTCCGACGGGAAGTAAAGCTTGAATTGATTCGAAGTGATGTGCGGAGGCTGATCCGTGTTGGCCAAGGCGGGTGCAGCACTATCTGGGAAGCCTAGAGGATAGTCGAAAAAGAAGTCTTGAATGCCCGAACCAATGGCTTCGGCAATGGATGTTTGATACTTTTCGGTTTGAAGCAACGTTCTCTCTTTAGCATTGGAGATAAATCCGACTTCGACGATGACGGCAGGCATCTTGGTTTGATTGATCAGATAATAGTCGCCGGCTTTAGCGCTACGCCGGTTATCTGGCTGCAGAGTGCCCAGGCGTTTTTGGATGCGTTCCGCCAGGGCTTTGCCTGGGGCAGATTTTATGTGGTAATAGCTTTCGGCTCCATAGGAATTGCGCTGCGGGAAGCTGTTGGAGTGGATGCTGATGAACAAATCCGCTTGGTTGGCGGTTGCCATCTGAATGCGCTGGTTGAGTTCGTGGCGCTTGGCGGTGCGCCCTTTGATAAAATGATCCGGATAAAAGTCCGTATCGGATTCGCGGGTGAGGATCACCTTATAGCCCTGTTTTTCTAACACCTGTTTTAGGCGCAAAGCCACTGCCAGATTGACATCTTTCTCGCGGAGGTTCCCGTATTGTGCGCCGGGATCGGCCCCTCCATGTCCGGGGTCAATTACGATGACTTTGTCTTGCAGGCTTGATGCCACGGTCTGCACCAGGCGGAAACCGCCGAGCATCACGAGAACCAAAATCAAGGCTATACCGAGAGGACCTGGCTTGCGGATAAATAGGATCCAGGGTTTTCTAGGCATAGAGTTCTGCACCATCCTCCCCTAACAGAATACGATCCACCCAATATCTATGTATATTGGTTTAGGGTAGGATCTCAGACTCTCTTTTTAGTTCACTTGAGCGAGAATATTTTTTAACATGGAAGGATTCTAGGGTTGGCAGGTGGAAGAAATAAAGGCCTCTTCTGTTCAGAAGAGACCTTTATTAACATGGCTAGTTTGTGTTAGAATTTCTTCAAATGGCTAATTATACCCTAGACTTATTTTGATGAAGGAGATGGTTTTGTGATTCGTAGAGGCCAAGACATGCAGCGAGAAATCATAACAGGGATGCGGGGTGGACAAGGAGAGGTTCAGATTACCCATATCCTGGAACGGGAGAAAAATGAATTTGCCAACAAAGGGCGCTTGTATGCCAAAAATGTCTTAAAACCGGGAACCTCGATTGGCCTTCATGAGCATGTGGGGGATTTTGAAGCGTATTACATCTTGAGCGGTGAAGGGACGGTGGACGACAACGGGCAAAAAACCGTCGTCACACCGGGGGATTTGATGTTGACCCGCAATGGCGAACAACACTCGATTGAGAATACAGGAGACACAGATCTCGTGTTTATGGCCCTTATTTTGTTTGCCTAGATCCTGTCCCATGAAGTATTCTCGGTCAGCTTAAAATCGCCGTTTGTAAATCTGCTTTTCTGCATGCGGGAGGTAATAGAATTCGCCCATGTGCTGACCAGCTGTGAGAGCCTCCTGAGTTAAGGGTGCAAGCGTGTGGCCAAAGAGGGAATTGAGGTTTGTGAGGGATGCGGACTCAACCGGACTCAGCAGAACGAAATGCGCATCTTTCCACATTCCTTGGGCTTGAGGAGGAAGGTTAGTCAACGTAGAGAGCACACTCCAGATACTTAGAGCCCCAGATCTTTCTTCCTGAATAGACTCACTGATAAAGTGAAGGCGAGCCAGTTGCTCCAGAAAACCGCTGTCTTGCCAGTGCTTGGCTGAAAAATCCACAAATAAGCGGATGGGATAGGGAACAGCGCCTTCCGCCTGGCGCACATAATTAGCAAGGCATTCCATGAATGTCGTGTTGCGGGGGGTATATGGACAGGTAGAAAAATAGATGCCAGGTTTTGAAGGTTCGGTAATCCAACTCAGATCTGTGGCATAGGGTTCAACATGCACAACATGGAGAGGGGACACTCCTTGGCTGAACCGATCTTTGGAGTCTGTGAGTAGGATATCGACCGTCTTTTCCTCCCGAAAGCTGGAGTCCTGGAGTAGTGTCCAAAGCAAACGTGTTTTGCCGACACCCGCTGCGCCGAGGATTACATGGTTTCCTGGCAGGAAACGTTGGAAGGCGATAACTTGGCTCTCCACAGGCATTACTTCCTTTCCGTAAAATCAATTCGCGAACTGCTTTTGGTTACCAATATTCGCCGCCCCTTTCGCATTTTCCTTTTTTGTTCACAAGAAGAATCTTTACTTTTAACCCCATTTTTACAAGGAAGGAGCCCCCTTACGTCATGCAAGGGGGCTCGGCTCCTATAGATTTTAGCTCCAGTTGGGCCTAGCTTTCAACAACTGCCAAGATATCCGCGCGACTTAAAATGATATGGTCGACATTTTCAATCTTGATCTCCGTGCCGCCATATTTGGCAAACAGGACTTTATCTCCTTCTTTGATTTTACTTTGCAGATCCTCGTCCGTGCCTACGGCCACGACGACCCCTTCCTGCGATTTTTCCTTGGCTGTATCCGGGAGATAGATCCCACTTTGGGTTTTTTCTACGGGATCCACGGGTTTAACCAGGACCCTGTCGTCAAGGGGTTTGATTTTCATGTTCAACCATCCTCCTACGCTTAGCATTTTATTTTAAAGATATTTGTGGATAGCTCAGTGAGTTTGGGATTGCTAGCCACGAATCCCAAGGGTAGCGTTTAGTTTCGGTTTGTCAAAGCCGACGATAATTTTACCATTCACATCAATGACAGGTACGCCTTGTTGCCCAGTTTTGTGAACCATGTCCGCCGCAGCTTTCGCATCCCGTGAAATATCGATATCGCGGAAGGGAATGCTATGCTCTCTTAAGTAGCGTTTAGCGGCGTTGCAAAAGCTGCACGTTGGGGTTGAATACACGGTCACAGCCATCGCTTGTTCCTCCTAATTTTTTTCTTTATTAGCACTCTCCTTCGTTGAGTGCCAACTCCTAATATTTATATTACTGTCTTGCTTCGTTTTGTCAAGCCCTCTACGGGGGAAACACTAAGATTTATTATCGCCCAAAACAAACAGAACTAAGCATGTGTTCATGAATTTGGCATTTTTTCACTCTTTTCGCCATAGATTCTAGAAAGATTGTCTTGGGCTTTGGATGGTGGGAAGGGGGAGAGGGAGTGAGTGAGGAACCAAGGGGTTGGAATGAAAAGTTTTGCCGCGAGTGCGGTAAAGTGATTAACGTCCAGGCAGAAATCTGCCCGTTTTGTGGAGTGCGTCAATTTAACTCGGCAGGAAATCCTGGGATTTCCGGTAGACGTTTGGCGGCTGCTCTGTTTGCGATTTTCCTTGGCAGTTTCGGGGCTCACAAGTTCTATCTCGGCAAGGCTGGGCAGGGAATCCTCTATTTGGTCTTTTTCTGGACCGCAATTCCAGGAATCATCGGGCTCATAGAGGGGATTTTGTATCTAGCGATGAGTGAAGAAGCGTTTAACGCGCGTTACTGTTGAGCTGTTCACGCTCAAAGCCTGCCGATAAATGGTAGGCTTTTTATTTGGCTTTGAATTTTAAATTTTCAAGAGGTTTCTCACGCGTCAGATTTTCGACGCAGAGTGCGTCTTATTGTCAAAGAGCGCTGTATGCCTATCTGGAATAGACGTGGCTAAGGTAGCCCCGAAAGATGCGGAAGGCGTGCCTGTTCAGGTCTGGCCATACCTGATCCTTGCTGGCGTTGTTGGAGCAGCCGGGGGATATGTGTGGCTGCGTAGAAGAAGCAAGAAGGCACATCAACGCAAAAAACCATTGCGTTAAGTGAACTCGTTCAGCTAAATAAAACCATAATATAGATAGGATAAAATTGAAATCCCAGCCGGTAGAACGTATAATGATAGGCAATCAGATGCTGATCAGGCTTGAAAACGGAGGAATGGGCTTGAAAGGGTGGCAGGTTGCTAGGCGTATCGGTCGCTTGGCTGGGATAACATTGGGTGCAGGGGTTTCCGCGTTCAGTATTCAGGCCTTTATTGTCCAGGCAGGACTGGGAGGCGGAGGTGTCGGTGGAATCGCGCTGCTCCTTTTTTATAGTTTTGGTTTGCCGGTGGGGATTGTCACGCTCTTGTTGAACATTCCCTTACTTATTCTTGGCTGGAGAGAAGTGAATAGGGATTTCGTATTGAAGACACTCTATGGCATTGCAGTGTTCTCTCTCTTGTTGGAATTGCTGAACGGGTACCGACCTTGGCCCTTCGAAGATCTCTTTTTGGGCGCGCTTTACGGAGGTGTCGTGGGTGGGGTTGGCTCTGGGATTGTTTTCCGTTTCGGCGGCAGCTTGGGTGGGACGGACATTGTGGCCAAGGTTATTCAACGTAAATTCGGCTGGGCGATGGGGACGACGATGCTCGTCACGAATGCCCTGGTTATCCTGGCCTCTTGGGCGGTTCTCGGCCCTAAGGTTGTCCTTTATACCTTGGTATCGATGTTTGCCTTTAGCCGGACGGTGGACTTGATTCAAAGCGGGGTGCCGGCTAAGGCCGTGACCATTATTTCTCCGAAGTCGGACGAACTGGCGCGTATTATTCTTACCGATATCGGGCGGGGTGCAACGTTTCTCTCGGGGCGCGGGGCTTATTCTGATCAGGATACCGAAATCATCATTTGTGTCGTGAGTCTGCCCGAACTCTGGCGGCTTAAACAGATCGTGCGCGAAAAGGATCCGAAAGCCTTTATCATTGTGCAAAACGCTTCGGAAGTAGTGGGTCAAGGGTTTATGGCGCTGGAGTAAACCGCCAGGATCTTAAGGCGTTGAATAGCTGGGAGTGAAAACTGTGTCTGTTGAAGCTGTTAAATGGTTTTTTCAAGAACGGGGCAAAAATGTGCCGATTCTCAAGTTCGATGATACAAGTACTGTGGCCAAGGCCGCAGAGTCCTTGGGAGTAACTGCAGGGGAAATCGCCAAGTCTTTGCTCTTCCAAGTTAAAGAGGAGTATATCATGGTGGTTATGGCTGGGGATAAGCGCCTGAACAACCACAAGTTCAAAGACTATTTTCAAGCCAAGGCTAAAATGCCGGATCCGAGTAAAGTTGCCTCGATAACGGGGCATCCCGTTGGTGGGGTGTGTCCCTTCGGGCTCAAGACTCCGGTTCCAGTTTATTTGGACAAGTCCCTACAGGCATATGTCCGGGTTTTTCCAGCTGCAGGGGCTCCCGATGCGGCGGTAAGCCTGCCCGTCCCGGAATTGGCAGAACTCACGCAAGGCATCTGGGTGGATTTAGCTGGTTGAAAAAGGAAGAGGGAAGTTCTGTAAGCCATCGCGAATGGTATATCTTTGAGCATTGTGCTTAACCGGGAAAAGAGGACGCTTTATGAAAAAAATATGGCTTTTAGCTGCCTTGTTATGCTTCTTGTGGTTCCATCCGCTCTCAGCGATGGCAGCGGACAAGGTTGAGCGGGTATATGGGATGAATCGTTTTCAGACGGCGGTTCAAGTAGCTTTTAAAATCAATTCGGGTACAGTGGAATCTGTTGTCTTGGCGAATGGCTGGAGTTTTGCCGATGCCTTGGCTGGGGTACCGCTAGCCAAACAGAAAAAAGCCCCGTTATTGTTTGTCGATGATAAAGTTAACAACAGCTGGGATGCCTTGTCCTATATCAACAAGCACCTGGATCGGGGCGGGAATATTTATCTTCTCGGCGGAACCGGGGTTGTTCCCGAGAGCTTCGTTGACAAGTTTCTGGAGATGGGTTTTGAACGCAACAAGATTCACCGTTTGGCAGGAAGGGATCGGTATGGGACGGCGGTTGCCATCGCTTGGGAAATTCAGCACAATGGCACAGAATATTTCATGGCCTCAGGTGAGAATTATCCCGATGCCTTAAGCGGCTCTGTATTGGCTGCGGTACTTGGCGATATTACGCACGAGCAAGCTGCGTATCAAAGTGCGCAGGGAACCCTGACGTATCCGGCAGACGGGGGGGTTCCGCTTCTCCTTCTCCCTTCCGACGGTTCGGTACCGCAGAGCGTTGTGGAGTATTTAAACAGTGTCAGGGTGCCGAGATGGCTCCCAAAACAGTTTTTTAACATCTTAGGCGGGAATGGTGTGATACCCCAGGCCACCTTAGATTCTCTGTCTCGGCGAGTGGATCGGTTTGGCTGGATCGGGCGGCAGCTGGGCGGCAACGATCGCTACGAAACGATGGAGGCCATTAATCGCTCTGGGTTTGAGGGCTACTCTGGGCTCGCCGGAAAAGGGTATAATGTACCCCATATCTATGTGGCCTACGGCGAGGATTTTCCGGATGCTTTGGCAGGAGCAGTGCTCGCTGCTTTAAATCATGCCCCCTTGGTGCTCGTCAATGAATCCATTCCAGGTCCGGTCCGCGATTTGCTCTCAACCTATCGTTATGAAAATGCCGAAAGTTCTTCGATTGCGACCACGCTTACGGTCATTGGGGCGCCGGATACCATCAGTGAGCAGACCGAGAATGAGTTGAATGCCCTGTTCGATTGAGACATCAGTTAGGCGAAACCATGTCGCTAACCCATGCTATAATCAATATGAATGGTTTAGCGAGGAGGTGAGAACTTGACGCTGCGTTTTGTATTTGGCCGAGCGGGAAGCGGTAAAAGTTCGTTTTGCCTGGAGGAAATCCGCTCCCTGGTACGGGGGGAGCCGCGAGGTGTGCCTTTGATTCTTCTGGTGCCGGAGCAATCGAGTTACCAGATGGAGGTTCAACTCGCCTCAAGCCTTGGTGGAATGATGCGGGCCCAAGTGCTGAGCTTTCGACGCTTGGCTTGGCGGGTACTTGCCGAAGCCGGCGGGGGTCAGAGGCCGCTGCTCGGGGAAATGGGAAAACGGATGCTGATTCGCCGGGTGTTGCTTGAGCAGCGGCGGGATTTAAAAACACTGGCCCGATCCGCCGTTCGTCCGGGTATGGCGGATACCCTAGCGCGCCTGATCGGGGAGTTTAAAGCTTATCGGCTGGGCCCCGAGCATCTGCGCCAAGTTGCGCTAGAGGCAAGTCCGCGCCTCGAAAGCAAGCTCTCAGATTTGGCTCTTATTTACGAGGAATTCCAGAACCTGGCCCAGGGACTTCATGATCCGGATGATGAACTTTCTTTAGCAGGCGAGCGGCTCGCCGCAGCTCAGACCGGCCAGGGAGCGCGCATTTGGGTGGATGGATTTAAGGGCTATACACCCCAGGAACTTCGCATCTTGGCCCAACTAATGGTTTTGAACTCTGAGATAACGTTCACCCTGCCGCTTGACCCAAGTGTTTGGGAGAGGGCGTCCCGGGGGGAGGAGCCTTTGCTTCCTGAACACGAGATGTTTGACTCGGCCTGGAGGACTGTGTTGACGTTGCAACGGCTCGCTGCTGAACAAGGGATAGGGGTGATAGAGCCCATCTTGCTCAAGCAAAGTTGGCGTTTTCAGGAGCCACAGCTCAAACATTTGGAGCGCTGGTATGAAGTATACCCTGCGCCGAGGTTTTCTCTTTCCAAGTCAGAGGGAGAGTCAGGACGAGGGGGAGTTCGCCTCACAGCTGCGGCTAATCGCAGAGTGGAAGTGGAAGGGGTCGCGCGTGAAATCCGTCGTTTAGCCCGGGAACAAGGCTTGCGCTGGCGGGAAATGCTCATTTTGACCCGGGATCTTGGGGCTTATACCTCATTATTGGCGGAGGTTTTCGCGCTGCACGCGATTCCGCTTTTTCTTGATGACAAGCGCCGTGTGATTCACCACCCTCTGATAGAATTTTTACTCAGTGTCCTTGAAGTTGCGCGTTCTAATTGGGCGTTTGAGTCTGTTTTTCGTTGCCTGAAAACCGGGTTTTTTCCATTATCGCAGGACGTGATCGATCGCTTGGAAAATTATTGTTTGGCACACGGGATTCAGGGGGAGGCTTGGGTACGCCAGGAACCTTGGGCCTATCGGCGCCAATGGACGCTGGGTGAGAATGAAGCGGAAGACACCGTCTTGAAAGAGATGGATGAGGCTCGGCGTGTGGTTGCACAGCTTCTGGTCGATTTCACGCAGAAACTGAAGGGAAAAGAGGCTGTTCTGGTGCGGGATCTGGCTGAGGCTCTTTACGCTCTGGTGCAGAAAATGGAAATTCCAGGACAACTCAAAGCGTGGGCCGAAGCCGCCGAACGCAGGGGAGAACTCGCCGAAGCCCTCTTGCAAGAGCCGGTCTGGCAGGGGGTTATCACAGTTTTCGATGAAATGGTGGCTGGTTTAGGAGATACGGCATTAAGTTTAGAGGACGTTTCTTTAGTGCTGGCTTCCGGCTTGGAAAGCATAGAACTCGGGATTATCCCGCCTTCTCTCGATCAGGTTCAGGCTGGTTCACTGGAGCGTTCGCGTAATCCCGAAGTGAAAGCGCTGTTTCTGTTGGGGGCGAATGAAGGTGTCTTGCCGGCGCGTCCATCCTTCCAAGGAGTTTTAGACGCAGCTGACCGCGAAGAGTTGGAGGAAAAAGGGCTCGTGCTTTCACCAGGGCTTTCCGGACAAATCCGTGATGAACAGTTTTATGTTTACACTGCGCTGACGCGCGCTTCTGAGACCCTCTATCTCTCCTATGCCCTGACGGATCCGGATGGCAAAGGGATGGCCCCTTCCCCAGTGGTCAAGCGGCTTAAGGCCCTTTTCCCAGGTCTCGCAGAAAAATATTGGCGTGGAAGTATTGAAACGCTCAGTGATCTCAGCTCTCCGGAGGCCGTGTGGCAAGATTATGCCTTACAGCTGAAGGAGTCGCAAAACGACGGTCAAGTATTGTCGCCTTTTTGGCAGGCAGTCCGTGACTGGTTGGCGTGTGATCCCCGCTATTCCGAACGGCTCGCATTCTTAGAGGGCCAGGCACTCAGCAACAACCAAGAAGAGAACCTTCCTCGTCCCTTGGCCCGCCGTCTTTATGGGCGTCGCCTGCGGGTGAGTGTTTCGCGGCTGGAAGCATTCAACCGCTGTCCCTTTGGGCATTATGCCCGTTATGGACTGCGCCTGCGGGAAAGGAGCCGCTATGTATTAGCTAGCCCTGATCTCGGTCAGCTTTTTCATCGCCTTCTCTACGACTTCGCGCAAACGATTAGAGAAAAGGGACTTTCGTGGGGAGCACTTTCGCGGGAAGCGTCCTGGGACATTCTCAGCGAGGTGACGGATCGGATTGCACCAGAGTTGCAAAACGAAATCCTTCTAAGCTCTGCCCGTTACCGTTATCTGACGAAGAAACTGAAACGGACGGTGCACCAGGCGGTCAAAGCCTTAGGTGAACATGCTCGCCTTGGTCGCTTTATCCCAATCAGCCTGGAACTCCGGTTTGGGGATGAGGGCCTGAGCGTACCAGAAATCAACTTGTCTGACGGTGACAGTTTGGCCTTGATTGGTCAGATTGATCGCATCGATGCCCTAGTGGCCGATGGCAAAGCTTACTTGCGGATTACGGATTACAAGTCACATCCTCAGATATTGAGCTTGGACAAAGTGTATCATGGTTTGAACCTACAGCTCCTGGCTTACCTTGATGTTGCCCTGCAGGGGGCCGAAGTGCTCTTGGCAGGGGCGACCGACCTACTGGGAACCGATACAGGAAAGAGATATGAGGTTCAACCTGCGGGTTTTCTGTACTTTCCGGTGATCTTTCCCGAGCTGGCTGGGAAAACTACGTTGGAGCCTGAGGAGATCGAACGTCAGCGCCTCAAGGCGATGAAGGTTGATGGGTATTTACTCGCGGAACCGAAAATTCTGCAGGCGATGGATGAGGCCTTAGCCACTGGGCAATCCGATCTCTTAGGCTTGCGTTTGAACAAAGATGGAGGGTTTAGGCAGGGCGCCAAAGTTCTCGCTTCCGAGCAATTCGACCTGCTCCGTTCACATCTTCAGGGAGTACTATGGGAAACAGGGAGAGAGATTCTCGATGGCGAGATCCGGATTAAGCCTTTTAAAATGGGCAAGGCTTCCGGCTGTGATTATTGTGCTTATCGCTCAGTTTGCCATTTTGAAACGGGGCAGCTGTCAGGGGGCTACAGGGTTCTGCCTGCGCTGAAAGCAGATGCGGTGTGGTCCCTCCTAGAGAAGGGAGCGAAGAGCAATGAACGCTAAACAATGGACGCCCGAGCAGGAAGCCGCTATTGTTTCCCGGGGTGAGATCCTGGTTGCGGCAGCGGCTGGTTCAGGGAAGACGGCAGTCTTGGTTGAACGCTTGCTGCGCCGAATTGTCGATCGGGATCATCCGGTGGATATCGAACGCTTCTTGGTCGTGACCTTTACCAAAGCCGCAGCTCAGGAAATGCGCGAACGGGTGCGCAAAACCCTTGAGGAAAATCTCTTTGCCGCCGAGGAGGGTTTTGCTGAGGTGCTCTTGCGTCAGCTCAACCGCTTGCCACTGGCTAACATTGCCACTCTCCATTCCTTTTGTCTGGATTTGATCCGCCGTTATTTTTATCTTTTAGCCCTGGATCCGGCGTTCCGCATTGCCGACGAGGGGGAAATTGAGCTTTTGCGCCAGGATGTTCTGGAAGAAGTCCTGGAAGAAAATTATGTGGGGGAAGATCCGAGATTTCAACGGCTCGTTGAAGCCTTTGGTTCGGATCGGGATGACCAGTCCCTGATGGCGGAAGTCTTACGTCTGTATGATTTTGCCAACAGCCAAGTGCGTCCGGGGGAATGGCTGGACACCTTGGCGGCAGGGTATGTCTGGCCAGACGGGGAAACCCTGTGGGAGAGTCCCTGGGGAGAAGCGGTTCGGCAGGGTGTGGCAGATCGACTTCAGATGGCATTAAGCTATTTGCAGGAAGCAGAGCGCCTGGCGGGGATGCCAGGCGGCCCCAATCACTACCTGAGCCGTTTGCAGGAAGAGCGAGCAGGGCTTGCTGATCTACTGCAGCTGACACAGAGGGGGAATTGGCAGACACTACAAGAGGGCTTGCTGGAGTTGACATTTGGACGCTTGCCCAACCGCCGCAAAGGCGTGGAGACAGAGATAGATTGCGCCTGGCGTGAACAAGCTAAAGGTTTACGCGATGAGGTCAAAAAGATAGTACTTGCCTTGAAAGAGGAACTCAGCTGGGATGTAGAAGCTCAGATCAGGGGTTTGCAGGCGACGAGCGAACTGATCACCAGTCTGGTGAAGTTCGTTCAAGAATTTAGCGCTGCGTTTGCCAAGGCTAAACGACAACGAAATGTCCTGGATTTCGCGGATCTGGAACATATGGCTTATCGGCTGTTGCGGGAAGAACGGTGGGGGATAGCGGTCTCCCTGCAAGACGAGTTTGTGGAAGTGCTGGTGGATGAGTACCAGGACATCAATGCCATACAGGAAGGGATCCTCAGGCAGGTTGCTCGCCCGCAAGGAAACAGGTTCATGGTCGGGGATGTGAAGCAAAGTATCTATCGCTTTAGAATGGCGGATCCCGGTCTGTTTTTGGCAAAATACAAGGAATTTCCTCACTTTCCGCAGCCCTCTTGCCCAGAAGGCGGAGCGGGCCAGGTGATCGATCTCTCCCGGAATTTTCGCAGCCGTGCCGAGATCATCGACGGGATTAACTTTCTCTTTCGTCAGATTATGACGGAAGGAGCAGGCGAAATTGCCTATGATGAATCGGCTGCACTTATCCACGGGGCCGCCTATGCCGACAGCCAGAGTGGACTTGTGGTCAGCGATGGGCCGATTGAAGTTCACCTTATTGAGGGGCGGTATAGTAGAGAAGAAGTTGAGGAAGGTTCGGGGGCGGGGATAGAGGGCAGTTCTCGTTTAGAAGGGAGCGCGGGTGTAGAAGGCAGTACTGGGACAGGCAGTACCTGGGCAGAGCCAAACTCTGGCGCAGAGAATCGGTTTAGTATGGAGACAGAAGAAGCTGAGGAACTTGAGGGAATGCGTCGCGAGGCCAATGTGCTCGCGCAGCGTCTGCACGCTATGGTGGAAGCGAAGGAGTTTCAGGTACTAGATACCCGTCTCAGGGAATACCGCCCGCTAAGGTACGGCGATATCGTGATCTTGCTGCGTTCCTATTCCGCCAACGCCTTGATCTTTCAAGAGGAATTGGAGAGGGCAGGCATTCCGGTGTTCGCGGAAACCGGCAGCGGTTACTTTGCTGCTAATGAAGTAGAAACCGTGCTTTCCCTTTTGAAAGTGATCGATAACCCGCATCAGGATATCCCCTTAGCGGCCGTTTTGCGTTCACCTTTAGCCGGTTTTTCCGGAGGGGAACTGGGTAAACTGAGGGTGCTCCTGCCACAAGGAGATTTTTACGAGGCATTGGCCGTAGCGGCAGCGGTCGGGGCGGGTTCCGCTGAAGCTGCACCTTCAGCGGCAGTCGAACTTGAGGCATCGAAGTTTCAATGGATCCAAAAACTTTTGCAGGCGTACATGGATGGGCAGGAACAACTTCAAGCGAGTGCATTGAACTTGCCCCGTGAATTACAGGAAAAGGCGGCAAAATTCTGGAACAAATTGGAGCGATGGCGGGAATATGCCAAAAGCCATCCTTTAAGTGAGCTGCTCGCTCGAATTTACGCAGAAAGCTTGTATTTAGCTTACTCCGGGACCCTTCCTAATGGTAAGCAGCGTCAGGCCAATCTCCAGGCGCTCTATGATCGGGCCCTGCGCTTCGAGGAGACGCGTTACCGAGGGCTTTTCCGCTTTTTGCGCTTTCTGGAACGTTTTCAAGGCCAAGGCAAGGATTTGGGGCAGGCGAAAGTGCTGGGAGAAAACGAAGATGTGGTTCGAGTCATGACGGTGCATGCGAGCAAAGGTTTAGAATTCCCTGTCGTCTTCGTGGCAGGATTAGGTAAGAAGTTTAATCTCCGCAGCTTAGCGGCAAAGACGTTGCTTCATCCGCGTTTGGGTATCGGCGTCCCAATCCTCGATGTGGAAAACAAAGTGCGCTATCCATCGGTAATCCACCAAGCCGTGCGGCAACAGCTTTTGGACGAAGCCTTGGCTGAGGAACTGCGGATTCTTTATGTGGCGCTGACCAGGGCTAAAGAAAAACTTTTGCTCTATGGGAGCGTCCCCAACCTGGAACGGGCCTTGGAACACTGGCAGCAGGCGGCAAGGCGTGCGCAGGGAACATTCTCTGATGCACAACTCCGGGCCGCACGTTCGTTTTTGGACTGGATTGGAGCGGCCTTAGCCAGGCATCCAGACCAGCCCTTGGGTCCCTGCGCGGGAGATGAAACGATTTCGCAAGATGCATCACGCTGGCAGGTTGTGCTTCATCAGGAAGCCATTCTCGCCGCCTTTAAGGAGAGCACCCAAGCGGAACCGGAACCGAAAGAGACGCCCGCTGAAACAGAGGAGAGGGTGGCGCGCGTGCGCGCAGATAAACGTTATTCAGGGTGCGAGGACGAAGCAGCAAAGGTTCCTTGGCAGGCAAGTACGGCTGACCGTCTGGGCTGGGTCTATCCATTTTCAGTGGCTGCGACCAGGGTGGCCAAGACGAGTGTCAGTGCCTTAAAAAAACGCTCTCTGGTTGTCTTGCCTGGAGAAGAGCCGGAAGAGCGAGAAGGGCGAGAACACCCAGGTCATATTTTTGCCCGGCCCAAGTTTTTAGAGGCTCAGGTGCTCACTCCAGCGGAAAAAGGAACAGCACTGCACATTGCTATGCAGCATCTGCCGCTAGCAGTCTGGCAAAGAGCGGACTTTAACACAAGTCGCCAAGAGGAGATGGAAGATTTACTGCGGGATTATATCAAGGACTTGGAGGCCCGGGAAATTCTTTCCCGGCAGCAATGTCAAGCCTTACCGCTGACGGGGCTGTTTGAGTTTGTACGCTCCCCGCTGGGCCAAAGAATGTTCGCAGCCTCGGAAGTCTGGCGTGAGGTGCCGTTTACTCTGGCTTTGCCGACCGAGGCAGGGGAAGTGCCGCAACTGGTTCAGGGTGTGATTGACGCGCTCATTTTCACGCCAGAGGGTGACGCAGTGGAATTGGTGGATTATAAGACCGACCGCCTGGATCCAGAAGGGGCAGAGGATACGTTGCGGGCTCGCTATGGAATGCAGCTTGGATATTATACTTGGGCTGTCGAAAGCCTTCTTCAGATAAAAGTAAAACGGGCTACACTTTATGCTTTTTCTTTAGGGAAGGAAATTCCTTGTGAGCCTGTATGGCTACGGGAATTGGTGTTGCCTTACAACGTGTATGATGTTAAAAACTAAAAATTCTCTTAACAGAGTGGCAGGAAATTTGGTATGATAAGAAGAAAACTAAACTGGAATATTATCCGCTTCTGGCGTGGGGCATTTTACGGCTGCAAGTGGTGGTTTCAGAAGTTTTGAGGAAAGGGGTTCGATGGGGTGAAACTTTTTGAGTATATGGCGAAGGAGATTTTCCGAGCCAATGGGATTCCGGTTCCGAGAGGGCAGATGTTTGAAAAGCCGGAAGGTGTCGCTGATTGGGTTAAAGCCGTAGGGCCGGTTGCGGTCAAGTCTCAAATCCTCTCCGGAGGCCGGGGCAAAGCCGGAGGAATTAAGTTCGCTTCTACGCCTGAGGAAGGGATGGCGAAAGCCCAAGAGCTTTTGGCGATGGAACTGAAAGGTCTTAGAGTTGACAAGATTTTAGTCGAAGAGAAGATTGTGATCGATCAGGAAATCTACTTAGCGATTACGGTCGACGGTGCCCGCCGCAAACCCATTCTTATCGCTTCACGGGCAGGGGGAATGGAAATTGAGCAGGTTCCGGAAGAGCAGTTGATTAAGCGTTTAATTGATGTGAGTATTGGGCTGCAGCCTTATGCGGCCCGGGAGATTGTGCGCCGCTTAGGGCTTGAAGGTGACTTAGCCAAAGAGGCTGTCGATGTGATCCTGAAACTCTATCAGATTTTCCGTACTTATGATGCAGAACTCGTGGAGATCAACCCCTTGGTGGTGAGCCAAGGGAGGATCTTGGCGGCCGATGGGAAGATGACGCTGGATGATGAAGCTTCTTTCCGTTTTAAGGACGTGCCTCAGGTTGAAGAGCGGACCGCCGTCGAGAAGCGGGCGCATGATCTGGGGATATCTTATGTGGAATTGGATGGGGAAATCGGGGTGATGGCAAACGGAGCCGGAATCACCATGGCGACTTTGGACTTAATTCAGGCGTTTGGTTCCAGTCCGCGCAACTTTATGGATGCGGGTGGCGGCAGCAGCACCGAAGCGACTGCCGGCGCACTCAAGATCCTCTTATCAACAGATCCCAAAGCGTTGCTGATCAATATTTTTGGAGGGATTACCCGCTGTGACGATGTCGCCCGGGCCTTTGTCCAGGTGAAGGAAAGCATGGGGATCAATATCCCGGTCGTGATTCGTTTAGTGGGCACGAATGAAGAACTGGGCATCGCGATTTTGCGTGAACACGGGATTGAATCCTTCAAGAAAATTGACGAAGCGGTGGCTAAGGTTGTGGCTCTAGCCAACGGGGAGGGGGCATAGCAATGGCGGTTATCATTAATGACAAGACAAAAATCCTGGTTCAAGGGATGACCGGAAACCAAGGTCAGTTTCATACCGGACAGATGCTCGCTTATGGCAGCAAGATTGTGGGCGGAATTTCGCCCGGTAAAGGCGGGCAGAGCGTCCAGGGGGTTCCGGTTTATGATTCGGTCGAGCAAGCGATGCAGGCGGAACCGGCCGATGCTTCCGTAATCTTCATTCCGGCGCGTTTTGTCAAAGAATCCGCATTGGAAGCGATGGAAGCCGGGATCAAAACTTTGGTCATCATTACGGAACACGTCCCTCTGCATGATGCGCTGGACATTATGGCCTATGCGGAAAAGAAAGGGGTTCAAATCGTTGGCCCCAATACCTATGGCTTGATTTCACCGGGGCAGTGCAAGATTGGGATCATGCCAAACCGTATTTTTTTGCCCGGAGCGATAGGGGTTGTAGCTCGGAGCGGAACCCTCAGCTACGAAATCGTTTTCCAACTGACCCAGGCCGGGATCGGGCAATCAAGCGTGGTCGGGCTCGGTGGGGATCGGGTGGTTGGCTTATCCTTCATCGATGTCCTGCAAAAGTTTGAAGCCGATCCGGAGACGAAGGGTGTTGTTCTGGTGGGAGAAATCGGCGGGAATGCGGAAGAGGAAGCAGCCCAGTATATCAAGAGCATGACGAAACCGGTCGTCGCTTTCCTCGCCGGCAAGAGCGCACCTCCCGGAAAACGGATGGGACATGCGGGAGCGATCATCGAACGGGGCAAAGGCACCTTTGCGAGCAAGGTAGAAGCGCTGACTGCGGCCGGAGTGAAAGTCGCATCCCTGCCCTGGGAAGTCAGCGATTTGATCAAGGCAGCCCTTTAACTTTACCGTATTCAGCCGTTTCACTGCCGAAAAACAGCAAATAGAGTCAATAAACAGGCGGAGGGCGAAAAATCCTCCGCTTGTTCGCTGTCCGGATGAATGCAAATCAAAGATTCGTTGACCAAATAGCGCGAAAAAAGTATAATATGGTGAGAATGCTCCCTTTGCCAAATGCCGGAGCGTTTTTCGTTTTTGGAGGCGGAATTTATCCTGTCGAATAAATATCACCAGATGTTCGTAGAAAAATGGTACTTGGTTTTGTCAAAATTGTCTTAACAGTTTGGCGGTAAGTCTGGTTATCTGGTATGATAGAAGAAAAACTTGGGTGAATAATGAAAATTTATGTAAGGGGGGAAAGGGGGATGACCATGGAGAAAGATAAAACACCAGGCTTGGCCCGGGAGAAAGAAACTTGGGAGAGCAAGCACTTTACCGGAGCCCATGCCAAAGAACGTCGGACTGTGTTTCAAACAGATTCAGAAATACCTGTTGAACGGCTTTATACGCCGCTTGATCTTGAAGACTTCGATTATCAGAAAAATTTGGGGTTTCCCGGTGATTTTCCATATACGCGGGGTGTCCAGCCCAATATGTATCGGGGCCGTTTTTGGACGATGCGTCAATATGCCGGGTTTGGCACGGCTGAAGAAACCAACAAGCGCTTTAAGTATCTTTTGCAGCAAGGTCAGACTGGACTG
>JAJZPA010000192.1 GCA_021811425.1 Bacillota bacterium
CTGGACAATTGTTAAATGAAGATACAGACGAGGATTATCTGTTATGTGAAAGACCTAGGGTGCTTGAGTTTACCGTTAATGCAACTGAGGATTTATGGGAAACAGAATTGAGTCGGGCGGAATTTGAGTTAGATCAGTTGTTAGGGGTTGCGTAAAAATGGACAAGGCAAAAAGTGCCTTAATTTTCCACAACTTTTGGGTACAAGATATCATTTTCAAGAAGAATCCGGAGTATACCAAAAATGACGATAAGCCCCGTTTAGATGTCAAATTCTCCGTTACACAGAGCGAAGAGGTTGAAAAAAGTAGGATAATTGTTTCTATAGGGTGTGAATTGTTTGAACCTGAATTTACCAATAAACCTATTCCGTTTTATTTAAATGTTGTTGTTTATGGTCAGTTCGGTTTAGATGCCGAGGCGAGTGAAGTTGATGATGAAGCAACAAAAGATCAGATATTAAAGGCAAATACGGTTGCAATTTTGTTTCCTTATGTGAGGAGTATAATCAGTACTATTACCGCTACCGCAAATATACCCCCAATTATACTGCCTCCGATAAATACGTACAAACTTATCTCAGGTTCCCTAAAAAACCGATGAGAATTAATGTATTATGGTACTCGGGTCGAAAAAGGCCTCCGAAGTTTACCCGGGGGAGTTCGCCTAACAGCCGCCTCCCCCGGGGTCTGAGCCCCGCACAATGGAGGACAATTCTGACAATTCTGGACAGAGTTCTCGGCGAATCGGCCTCGGTTGGAGAAATCCATCCGGGGCCTTTGCGCGTCTCGTGCATCGTACCGGCGACTTTTGCGCTCACGTCAAAAGTTACTCTAATTGCTTGAAGCTTGAATAAGACTCACCGCATCGTCAATGACTAAAGAGTTTTGCTCGCCAGTTTGCAAGTTTTTAAGCGTCACCTAAGCCAATCCTCTATTGCAAAACGACAGAAAATGGTATAATTGACTATGCATTCAAACTTATCTTTGGCCGAGAAGGACAGGAACCTGTGTTGGTGGCTTTCTTGAATGCGGTACTCAAACCGACAGAAGAAAAACTAATACAGTCTTTAAGCTATACGAACTCCGAACTTAATCGAGAAAATGCTGAAGACAAAAAGGCGAGCTTAGATATTCGGGCCGAAACCAAAGATGGGGGACGGTGGTTCTTCACTGAGCGTTCGACGGATATTGGATTACCAATGCCAATCATTTGGATAACACAATCGTTAATTCACAGGCACTGTTTTGAAGTGGGAAAATCAATACTTAAAAAAGGGGCGTGTTTTTGATGCCGTTACCCCAAGAGGGAGGAAAATACACGTATGCAGATTACTTAACTTGGCCAGAGGGAGAACGATGGGAGATTATTGATGGAGTACCCTCTATGCAAGCCGCTCCAACCTGGCAGCACCAGGCCATATCCGTAGAATTAGCATCACAATTCAATACTCAGCTTAAAGGAAAACCATGTAGGGTATTCGCTGCTCCGTTTGATTTGTGTATTCCGGAATCAAACGAAAGGGATGAAGAAATCTCTAATATCATCGCACAGCCTGATATTGTTGTGGTATGTGACGAAAGCAAGCTTAGAAAAACAGGATATTTCGGGGTGCCAGACTTGATTATTGAGATTACCTCACCATCAACGGCTAGAAAAGATAAACTATTAAAATTTAACAAATTTGAAAAGGCGGGGGTGAAAGAATACTGGATTGTCGAGCCTGAGAACAAGCTTATAAGCGTATTTACGTTGCAGGAGAATAAAAGATATGGTAGACCTGAAGTTTATGCACAGGATCATACGATTAAAGTATCCATACTCCCGGAGCTTGAAATCGATTTAAACTCTGTTTTTGTCTAAAATGCTGCGGCTTGAGCGACAGCTTCGAGATGATCATAAAACTAATTATTGATAAAAGTAAGCCATTTTGGATTCCCGTGTCATATGGTATAATCGAGACAATCGTGAAACAGGTAGAGGCAAAAAGAAACTGACGGAGCTTCCTTCGGTCGCTCCCCCGGGGTCTGCGCGAGGGAGCCGGCCTAACAGCCGCCTCCCCCGAGGTCAGACCGTGACCCCCGCACAATGGGGATCAATTCTGACAATTCAAGACAGTGTTCTCGGCGAATCGGCCTCGGTTGGATCAATCCATCCGGGGCCTTTGCGCGCGGCGGGGAAGAATTTGAGCTATCAGGAGCACCGGTTCCGGAGTGAGATCTGGACCGTGATCCGGGGTGAAGGGGAATTTGCCCTGGATGGAGTGATTCGTCCGATACGGGCCGGGGATATGCTGGAGATTCCAGCGGGGATTCGGCACGGGATCAAGGCTCTGACGGATCTGGAGTTCATCGAACTGCAGGCTGGAAGCCAATTGGACGAGGAGGACTTTTAGGCTTACAATAGGGACTTAATGCCTATTTCAGTACGCATAAAAGAATGATAAGACATAGTTGTATGGCCGCCGGGCTACCGAACAGGATAATAACGTGCTATGCCAAAAAGGTATGGCTATTTTTGGCTTTAGCTTAAGCATTAGAAGAAATAGAAAAATATTTAGAGGGGTTAGTTATGTGGCGAATCATTATTAGAGCGGTGCTGATTGTTGCCTTCGGCGCAGCGGTTCTCTTAGTGGCAGGGGTATGGGGAGAAACAGAAATTGGTGTTGCTAGCAATCACCTTTTCCTAGCCGGGGTGTTTGGTACTCTAGGAATACTCGTTTCCTTGAGTTATTCCTTGCGCAAAAGGCTTTGGAAATGGGGAAAACTTAGCCGTTGGCTGGGTTTCCATGAGGTGGCTGCGCTTGGAGGAACAGCAATTATTCTCCTGCATACCGGTCTTAGAGTACATAATATTACCGGCTGGCTGGCGGTACTCTTGCTGCTGATCCTTTGCGTGAGCGGAATAGTTGGGAGATACCTGCATAGGGAGATAAACCTTGAGCTTGCTCGACGCAAAAAAACGGGCGAGGATCAGGCCTCACTCAGCCGTCTTGAATGGTGGCGGGATCGTTTTCGGTACTGGAGGAAGGTACACATTCCCTTAACCAAAACACTCGCTGTAGTGCTTCTAGTCCATTTAATAGCGACCGCCTTTTACGGGGGGTGGCATCTATGAAAAAACGCCGGGTTTGGCAGGGGTTAATCTTGGCCGGGCTTTTTGGCGGGCTGCTTCTGATGCTCATGCTTCCCCTCCAAGGAGTTCAGAGCTTTCTCTTTTCGCCGGGAAAAGGGGTACACGGTCAAGAAGTGAGCTGTATAGAATGCCATACTCCTTTTAGTCCGGCCCCAAACTGCGCGAATATAGCCTGTCATCCGGCCTTGCAGCGAACCTACAAGAACGCTTCCAGTTTCCAGTTTCATCAGAAGGTGGCAGTGAGTCAGTCCTGCACGGATTGTCATGTAGAGCACGCTGGGTTAGTAGACAGTTATGCTAGCCGCCGTTTCAATCATGATCTTTTTCCTTCATCCCAAAACCTACAGTGCCAGAGTTGCCACAATGTTCCCAAGGACACTCTGCATGAAAAAATAGCCAAGGAGACAGGATGTCTAAGCTGTCATACGACATCCTCCTGGAAAGGTGCCAGCTTTTCACATAATACATTGCCTGCGCTCCAACTGAATCAGTGCGTAAGCTGCCATACTGGGCCTAAGGATAACTACCATCCTCTGTATACGAATCAGTGCATCCAGTGTCACCGGGTCTCAGGCTGGAAACCTGCCTCATTCAGTCATAACGCCTTATCCGCCCAGGGGAGGAGAGCGTGCGGTGTTTGCCACCAGGCCCCGCTGGATGAAGACCATCAGGGAATAGGATTAAACTGTGCTCTCTGTCATACAACAAATAATTGGCGAGGTGATTAATCTGACCCCCTAAAAATATTGGATCCTTGCGTATAAATTAGGGAAGAAGAAAATGTTTCTTCAACCGGAAAAAGCTGGAATATGAAGCGCACAACGTGCGCACAAAAGGAGTGGATAAAAAATGATGAGAAAGAAACTTGTAAGTGCCCTAATCGTGACACTATTGGCCCTTCCGCTGAATGTTCCGCTGGTGCTGGCAGATACTGCAACATCAGCAACAGCAACAACATCAACATCAACATCAACATCAACATCAACTAATGACATATCGTCAACTTCCGCGCCCGTGGATCCGCCTCCGATCCTTGATGTGAACGGAAAACCGATTTCCCCGGGGACGCTGCCGGATTCTCCTTTCTACTGGCTTTCCAATATCATTGAAAAGATCCAACTGGTATTTACATTCAATCCTGCTCAAAAAACGGCTTTGGTTCAACATCGGGCCTTGGAAAAACTAGCGGCAGCTCAAGAGATGGCGATCAAAGGAAAACCGGATCTGGCTGAAAAAGCATTTGCGGAATACACGGAAAAAGTCAATGAGGTTCAAATATACTTAGGACAGTTGAAAGATACCAATACAGGCTCCGCCCAGCAGTTACAGACTGGATTAGCGAAGACATACGCTGCCAATATTCAAGTTATCAGTGAATTGTTGGATAAACTCCCAGCGAAAACAGTTTCTAAGCTGGCGGATAATGTTGCCCGTTCAATGGAAAAAACGGTTGCTAAAATGGATCAGGCAGACAAAAAACAGGTGGAGAGTGTATTACAGAAAGATAGCCAAAAATTGAAGGGGAAACTGGATGAGCAAGCGAATACTGCTTTCGCTGATTTGCAAAAATCATTAGGAACTACAGACTCAGAATCAGACTCCGAGAAGGCTTCACTTCCGAACGGTAATACCAATCAGGGCATTTCCGTAGGGGCTGGAAATACTAACAACGCGCAAGGGGAAGGCGAAGTAAAGAAAGCGGAGATAGCGAAAGAGCGTGAGAAAGGTCAGCAAGGGAAGAAGGAAAGTGAAGAACATCAGAACGCCCTCAACGCCAAAAATGACCTGAAGGTTCAAGATGCCAATAAAGAACAGGAGCAAGAGCAACCGACAGCACAACCTGTGGCGCAACCAGTTGTTCAACCGGTAGCCCAACCGGATCAAGTGACTGCTCCAGCGGGCCAAAAGGCTAGCAAAAGTGGAGAAGATAAGAATAAAAAGGGACATGAAAATAATTCGGAAAGCGATGACTAAAGAGTGATCGGGTCGGAAAAGGGCTCTGGTGCTTCCCGGAATGTGTCGAATCGGCCTCGGAGAAGGAGACTTCTTCGGGGCCTTTCCGCGTCTTAAGGTTCGGTCCCTCGTTGTTTGCGCACGGGGGATGACCCTAATATCATCATGCTTGTGGCTTGTTAGGCACAAATAACGTCTGTATGGGGTGAGCAAAGTGAATGCTGCGCTGAGCAAATTCAGCTTTGATTTTGAAATTGATCGCTTGCTGAATATCCATATAAAGGTTATAGTCACTGCTTGTCACATAGTAGACACTTTCAAAAATGAGGCCAAAATCCCCGTAGGTGCTAAAATGAGAGCGGTCAAACAGGGTGTTATCCACACTCTTGATTATTCCTTCTATGATTCCCGGAATCTCCTGCAGGAGTTCGAGGCTTGTGTCATAAGTCACCCCCAGTGTGAGGACGACCCGGC
>JAJZPA010000018.1 GCA_021811425.1 Bacillota bacterium
GGAGATCATTGACGGAGTGGCTTATATGCAAGAATAGTGGATTGTAGAATCAGATGTGAAAATCGTGAGTGTTTTTGTAAATATTTGATATATAGGAGACGTGTGTATGACCATGCTCAAGGCGGAATTATTGGAAATTATACGTAATGGTGAAGGCTCTGGAATTGAATTTAAGCGTGATGACGTTAGGGCTGAGTCTTTAGCTAAAGAGATTGTGGCTTTGGTCAATTTTAAAGGTGGCAGAATTATCTTGGGTGTTGACGATGACGGTCAAATAGCCGGTATCACCAAACCTAACTTAGAAGAATGGGTTATGAACATCTGTACCAATTACGTTCATCCGCGCATTATCCCATACTATGAGGAAATAGCGGTCGATAATCATAAAGTGGCGGTCATTACGATTGACATGGGAATTTCCAAACCGTATGTTGTCAGGCATAATCATCGAGAGGATATCTACGTACGCATTGGTTCTACATCAAGGTTAGCTTCAAGGGAGGAACAAGCACGGCTCTTTCAATCAGGCGGGGTTCTCCATGTCGAAACACTTCCCGTTCCACGCACTTCGTTTGGAAGCCTGGATCAAAGGAGATTGGAAGATTATTTTGGACGTGTGCGGGGAATCAGAGAATTGCCGCGCTTGGATAAAGAATGGGTGAAACTGTTAGTTAATATGGAATATATGGTTGAAACGGAATATGTGGAAGAGGTATGCACGATTGCCGGGCTGATTCTCTTTGGCCGGGAGCCGAAAAGGCATCTCCTGCAAGCAGGTATCGAGTGGGTTGTTTTTCCCGGTACAGATAAAGATTACGATACGCGGGACAGAGCAACCCTTGACGGACCCTTGGTTGGTTTGTGGAATAAGAGGGGAGAACTGATCGAAGGCGGTTTGTTGGATTCTTTGATGAGCAAGGTCCGCCAGCACTGTTCGCGGGAGGTATTGTCCGAGGATCATCTGACACGGAAAATTGAATGGGATTTTGCCCCGGAGGCTGTTCGCGAAGGCGTGATCAATGCCTTTGTGCACCGGGATTGGACCCGCCCTACGGATATTGAGGTTTGTCTGTATGATGACCGCTTGGAAATTGTCAGTGCCGGACCATTGCCCAATAATGTCACGGTCGAAAGAATGAAGTTGGGCTTGCGTGTCCCGCGTAATCCCATTTTAGTGCAGACCCTGCGTGACTATGGGTATGTTGAACATATGGGCATGGGTGTACGCAATAAAATCATTAAAGGCATGATCGAACATAACGGGAAAGAGCCGTTATTCGTTGCCGATGAAGATAGACTCACTGTTAAATTATGGCGGTAAAAGATACGGATGATCTTTACTGCTATTTAGCGTATAATAGAAATGGAAGAAGAGTTAGGAAGAGTTATTAGGAAATACTTTCCTTAGTTTCCAACTTCTAGCCTTTAGCCTTTAGTTTTTAGTGAGTAGCATTAAGTGTATTTTTGGTTTCAAGAACGAGGTGGGGTTAGCGATCCCGCAAAGTGAATACTGAGCCATAGTCAGTAGTGTTGAGGGGCTTATGCCAATTTTGGTGTAGGCTCCTTTTTGTTTATCAAGTCGGCATCAAAGTTTGGCTGAATTGAAGGGGGCATTATAATGGCTAAAGGAATAAAACGGGTTATCCGCATTGGACATGGAAAGCTGACACTGGAAGATGTGGTGGCAGTTGCCCGTTATCAGAGTGAAGTACAGCTGACAAAAGAGGCTAAAGTCGCGATTCAAAAGAGCCGCGCGTATGTAGAGAAACTTCTGGACGAAAACCGGGTTGTTTACGGGTTAACCACCGGGTTTGGAAAGTTCAGCGATACCCTGATCTCTCGGGAAGATACCCAAGCGTTGCAGTATAATCTCATCCGCAGCCATGCTTGCGGGGTGGGGGAGGCGTTTGCAGAAGAAATTGTACGCGCCATGATCCTACTGCGCGTCAACGCCTTGGCCTTAGGGTATTCCGGCATTCGTTTGGAAACGGTGGAAAGGCTCATATCCCTGTTGAATCAGGGGGTGACTCCGGTCGTTCCGGAGAAAGGTTCCTTGGGGGCGAGTGGGGATTTGGCGCCGCTGGCCCACTTGGCCTTGGTTCTCATTGGAGAAGGAGAAGCTTTCTACGGCGGGAAGCGTCTGCCAGGCGGCGAGGCCTTGCGGCTGGCGGGGATAGAGCCTGTGTCCCTGAAAGCCAAAGAGGGCCTGGCACTCATTAATGGCACTCAGGTGATGACCGCTGTGGCGGCGCTGAGCATCTGGGATGCGCTAAACTTAGCGGATTGGGCCGACAATGCGGCAGCGCTCACGTTTGAGGCTTTGCATGGAATTAAGGATGCCCTTGATCCGGAAACGCACCGCATCCGCCCGCACCAGGGCCAGGGTGAAGTGGCTGCTCATTTGCGGTCCTTGACAGAGGACAGCGGGCTCATATCGCGGCAAGGGGAACTGCGGGTTCAGGATGCCTACTCCCTGCGCTGTATTCCGCAGGTGCATGGGGCGAGCCGGGATGCCTTTGCTTATATTGCTGAGAAAGTGCGCATTGAAATGAATTCCGTAACCGACAACCCACTCATCTTTGCGGACGAAGACCGGGTCATTTCAGGAGGGAACTTTCACGGTCAGCCCATTGCTTTAGCCATGGATTTTCTCTCCATCAGTGCTGCTGAGTTGGCCAATATCGCCGAGCGCCGCTTGGAACGCCTTGTCAATCCCCAGCTCAACGAAAACCTCCCGCCTTTCCTCACGGAGCATGGCGGCACGAGTTCAGGATTTATGATCGCTCAATATGCCGCAGCATCCTTGGTGTCAGAAAACAAAACACTCGCCCATCCAGCGAGTGTGGATTCTATTCCCTCCTCCGGCAACCAAGAGGATCATGTCAGCATGGGAACGATAGCGGCCCGCAAAGCCAGGCAGATCGTAGAAAACGCCTACTATGTTGTAGCCATCGAACTCTTAGCAGCGGCTCAGGCTGTGGATTTCCGGGGTCCGGAAAAGTTAGGTCAAGGGACACACAAAGTTTATGAAATCTGTCGGGGACAGGCCACATTTGTGGCAGAAGATCGGGTGCTTTCCGGGGATTTCG
This sequence comes from Bacillota bacterium, assembly GCA_021811425.1. GTDB lineage: Bacteria > Bacillota > Desulfitobacteriia > Desulfitobacteriales > Desulfitobacteriaceae > JAJZPA01. The sequence goes on from JAJZPA010000018.1 coordinate 3,090, forward strand.
AGAAAGTCGCGCATTTTCTGCGGGCAACGCCAGCGTCGGCGATCCTTGGCGTCCAGGACACGAACATGGATTGGCAGCGGGCAGCCCTCACCTCAACCTGAAGTGTAGGTGGGGGAGGTTGCGCCTAAATATCCGTAACTAAGCGATTAAAAGAGTAAATCATAGGAATATCAAGCACGTTCAATATAATGTTAAAAAATTGACGATTTTTAGGCAATGACAAAAGCCCAACCGATATGTATTATAAGTATATAATTTTCAACTCCAGCAAGTTAAGGCAACGGCGCCACTGATTATACTCTCGGGTATGACACAGTGGCGTTTTCTGTTATTGAGCTAGCCTGACTGCCGAGTTTTAAGGAGAGGACGTCCATGAAGTTCCCTGATTGTTTCGAAACCAGTCCTTCTCTGGAAAAAGCGGCCCTCTTTTTAGCTTTGACAGAGACAAGAGAAACCGAGGAGGAACTAAAGAACCGACTTGTCAACGCTTTCAGTTTACGGTGTGGGGTTACTGAAATCGGAGGAACGGTATCCACCCTTCAACACACCGGTAAATTAACTAATTCGGTGATGTCAGCCGCCATTAACACCGGTGTGATCCAAAAAGAAGCCCGCAATATTCATGCTTTAATGCACGCTACCCTGGAAGCGAGTAACAGTATCTTCATTCATACCCACAGCAATGCCAGTTTTGCTTTAAAAATTGGTTTGGTTACCGACAATTTCTGGATCGCGGTAGCGATTTTCGGACGTTCCTCGCTGCACCCTTTGTCCGAGCACTGCCGGGTAGGTTTAGGTTACATGCACCTTTAACCAGGTTAAGTTCTTACTGAACCACGTATTTGAAAGAAGGCAATGATTTAGAAGCGATTTAGCAGAGCAAAAAGAGATTGAGCATCGAGTTACACATTTTAATAAGACGGGCACCAAATCGGTAGATTTGGAGCGTCAGAGAGTTATTAGAGAGCCCTTAACACATAGGTTAGGGGCTCTTTTTGTTTATTTGTCTTAAGGAGGTGAGAGCCAGGCATTCATGATAGCCTAGCAACGCTTATCAAAAACCGATGCCCAGGGAAGACCAAAGCGAAATAAAAGGAGGAAACAGCATGAAAATGATCAGAGCGATTATCAGACCCGAAAAGGCAGACACCGTAGCTGAGGCGTTAGCCGAAATCGGCTTGCCTTCTCTCACTAAAGCCCATGTCTTCGGGAGAGGGCGGACCAAGGGAATCAGGATTGGAGATGTGGTTTATGACGAATTTCCCAAAACCATGCTTCTGCTGGTGGTAGAAGAGGAAAATGTCGCCAAGGCCGTAGATATCATCTTGGAAACCGGTAAAACCGGCACCATGGGGGATGGCAAAATCTTTATCACGGAAGTGGAAGAAGCCTATACCATCAGCAGCGGCGCAAAGGGGTTGTAAACGATGAAAGAGATTGTGGCTTTTGTACGCAGGCATCAGGTGCCCGCCAGCAAGAAGGCTTTGGAAGACGCCGGTTTTCCGGCTTTGACTATCCAAAGCGTCGAGGGACGCGGTAAACAAGGTGGCATCGGCGGTTGGGCTGCCGAAATCGATCCGGAATTAAGTAAGGTTAAGCCCTATATGGATGTCCCGGAAACGCGCATCAACTGGATCCCCAAGAGAATGCTGACTCTGATTGTCCTGGATCAGGAAGTGGAAAAAGCCGTTAAAGTGTTGCTCGAAGCGAATCAGACCGGGCACATGGGGGATGGCAAAATCTTTGTTTGTCCCGTGCAGGATGTAATTAGGGTTCGCACAGCGGATACCGGCGCAGCCGCCGTAATTTAAGCAAAGTCAATAGCGCATCTGATGTTCTGAAAGGAGACGTGTAATATGAGACAAGTAGCAATTTACGGAAAAGGCGGGATCGGAAAATCGACCACAACTCAAAATACGGTATCCGCTTTGGCCGAGATGGGTAAGAAGGTGACCATCGTGGGGTGCGACCCGAAAGCGGACTCCACCCGTTTAATTCTGCATAGTAAGGCTCAGACCACCGTCATGGATTTGGCCCGGGAAAGAGGTTCCGTGGAAGACTTGGAACTGCATGAAGTATTAGTGGAAGGATACGCGGGAATCCGCTGTGCCGAATCCGGCGGCCCGGAGCCTGGCGTGGGCTGTGCCGGGCGAGGCGTTATCACTGCCATCAATTTCCTGGAAGAAAACGGAGCCTACACGGCTGATACGGATTATGTTTTCTACGATGTACTCGGTGACGTCGTCTGCGGCGGTTTTGCCATGCCTATCCGAGAAAACAAAGCCCAGGAAATTTATATTGTGACCTCGGGCGAAATGATGGCGATGTATGCGGCCAACAACATCGCCAAAGGAATTCTCAAATATGCCACCACCGGCAGCGTTCGTTTAGGCGGGTTGATTTGCAACAGCCGCAAAGTTGACAAAGAGTACGAGTTAATCGAAGAATTGGCCAAACGTTTAAATACCCGGATGATTCACTTCCTCCCCCGCGACAATGAGGTACAACGGGCCGAACTGCGCAAAATGACAGTGATTGAATACAACCCTCAACATCCCCAGGCTGATGAATACCGGACCCTCGCCCAAAAAATTGACCAAAACACAAATATGACGATTCCCACTCCGATGAACATGGATGAATTGGAAGAATTACTGATGGCCTACGGGATTATGGAAGAGTAGAGGATTAAAGGAGGCTCTGCCGATTATGAGCAACTATGAGTTAACAAAGCAAGCCGTAGAGGAGGTCTTGAGCCTCTACCCAGATAAAGCCCGCAAGAACCGGGAAAAACACATTACCGTCAAGGACGAAGAATGCTCTAGTTGCGCCCTGAAGTCCAACGTGAAATCCGTACCTGGTGTCATGACGAGCCGCGGCTGCGCCTACGCCGGTTCCAAAGGTGTAGTCTGGGGCCCTGTCAAAGACATGATTCACCTCTCGCACGGACCGGTGGGCTGCGGGTATTACTCCTGGGGTACCCGGCGCAACCTGGCGCAAGGTACGGCCGGTGTCGATAATTTTGTTCCATTTCAATTTACTTCGGACTTTCAGGAAAACGATATTGTCTATGGCGGTGACAAAAAACTGGAACGTATTCTGCGGGAAATCACCCAGCTCTTCCCTACGGCCAAGGGCATCTCGATCCAGTCGGAATGCCCGGTGGGTCTAATTGGAGATGACATCGATAGTGTAGCTCGCCGTCTGAGCAAGGAATTGGATCTTCCGATTATTCCCGTTCGTTGTGAGGGCTTCCGCGGTATCAGTCAGTCTCTGGGCCACCATATCGCCAATGACAGCATTCGGGATCACGTACTTGGCAAGGTTCAACGGGAAGAAATCGGGCCCTATGATATTAGTCTGATTGGAGACTACAATATTGGCGGCGATGCCTGGGCAAGCAAAATGCTGTTGCAAGAAATCGGCCTCAAAGTCCAGAATATCTGGACCGGTGATTCGACGCTGGAAATGCTGCAAACAGGCAACCAGGTAAAATTAAATTTGATTCACTGCTACCGCAGCATGAATTATATCGTCCGTCACATGGAGGAAACCTACGGCGTGCCTTGGATGGAAGTTAACTTTTTCGGCCCGGCCAAAATCAAAGAGTCTCTGATCAAGATTGCTGAACGTTTTGACCAAACCATCCAGGATCAGGTGCAAAAAGTACTTGACAAGTACGAGCCTCTGATGAACAAAGTCATGGAAACTTACCGGCCCCGTCTGGAGGGCAAAAAAGTAATGTTATATGTGGGAGGACTCCGTCCCCGCCATGTCATCGGTGCCTATGAAGATCTGGGAATGGAAGTTATCGGAACCGGCTACGAATTCGCCCATGGTGACGATTATGAGAGAACTTTTGACCAAGTGGACACCGGTACCGTAATCTATGACGACCTGACCGCAGTGGAATTGGAAAAACTGGTGGAACGCCTGCATCCGGACCTGGTTGGTGCCGGAATCAAAGAAAAATATGTCATGGAAAAAATGGGTCTGCCTTTCCGGCAAATGCACTCCTGGGATTATTCCGGGCCCTACCACGGCTATGAAGGATTTCCTATTTTTGCCCGGGATATGGATATGGCTATCAACAGCCCGACTTGGAAATTAGTGCAAAACCCCTGGCACAGATAAGGAGGTGAGTAAGATGAGTGTTCCCGCAATGGATATTACGAATTGGATTGATAGTCCTGAGTACAAAGAACTGAATTTTGCCCGTAAAGATTTAGTGATTAACCCCGCCAAAGCCTGCCAGCCCCTGGGGGCTTTGATCTGTGCCCTTGGTTTTGAAGGCTGCCTTCCCTTTGTTCACGGTTCGCAAGGCTGCACCGCTTATTTTCGCAATAGTCTCTCCCGCCATTACCGTGAGCCTGTAGGCGCTGTCTCCGATTCCATGACTGAGGAAGCTGCAGTATTCGGTGGGCAAGCCAACTTGATTGAGGGTCTGAAAAACGCTTATACCCTGTATAAACCAGGATTGATGGCGGTTTTTACTACCTGTATGGCTGAAGTCATTGGGGATGACATTAAGGCCTATGTCGACAATGCCCGTAAGCAAAAAGCGATCCCGGAAGACTTCCCGCTCGCTCTCGCCCATACTCCCAGTTTTAAAGGTTCGCACATTACCGGTTACGATAACATGCTGAAAGGTTTCCTGGAGGGTCTGGCCGCTCCCCGTCGCCATGCTACTCATTTGAGGCTCTATGTTGTCCCAGGTTTTGATACCTATCCCGGTAACTTAAGGGAGTACAAGCGTTTGCTTAGTCTTCTGGGTGTTACTTATACCCTTTTGCCGGATTACAGTGATGTCGTCGACGCCCCTAATACCGGAGAATTCAAAATGTACCCCGGCGGCACTCCCTTGGCAGAGTTGCAGGAGGCTTTGAATGCTTCGGGTTATCTCTTCCTGCAAACCTATTCCACCAGTGCCACCTTAAAATACATTAAAAATGTCCAAAAAATCCCGACAGAAACGGTGCCTATGCCCATTGGTGTGACCAGCACCGACAAGTTCCTGATGACCGTTTCGCAAATGGCAGGAAAGAGCATACCGGCAGAGCTGGAAAACGAACGTGGCCGCGCAGTTGATGCCGCTACCGACGCCCATCCTTACATTCATGGCAAACGCTTTGCCCTGTTCGGCGACCCCGACCTCCTGTATGGCCTCACCTCTTTCTTGTTGGAAATGGGAGGAGTACCCGTTCATATTATTTCTACCAACGGTTCAGCCGCTTTTGCTAAAGAAATGGAAGAATTGTTAAGTTCCAGCCCTTATGGCCAGGAAGCTAGCGTTCATCTAGGCAAAGACTTGTGGCACCTGCGCTCCCTTCTGCTCACCGAGCCCGTAGACATGTTGATCGGTGACTCCCATGGCAAGTTTGCGGCCAGAGACGCCGGCATTCCCCTGGTGAGAATCGGCTTCCCGATTACCGATCGGGTCAACCTGCACCGCTATCCGATCGTCGGCTATGCCGGAGTGCTTAATTTGATCACGATGATTGCCAATGCCTTTCTGGAAGAGAAGGACCGCACATCTGCCGACGCTTATTTTGAATTACTTCGCTAGTTAATACTCCGTTAGTTATGGAATACTCCGCTAATTATAGAAATACTCCGCTAAGTATTGTATTAATCGCTAATTTAAGAAGTTTAACCCTAGAAAGGTGGTGGTCTAAATTGTTCGTAAACCTCAGCAAACTCGACCTCAAAGAAACGTGTTCTTCTGCGGACAAGGGCGCTCCCAAGCTGTGCCTGCGCGCCCTTCCCGGTGAGGGAGCCGAGAGGAGTTGTGCCTTTGACGGGGCACGGGTCGTCCTGATGCCGATTACGGACGCCGCTCACCTTGTGCACAGCCCGATCGCCTGTGCGGGCAACTCCTGGGATAACAGGGGAGCACGTTCCTCTGGTTCCCAGCTTTTTCGGCGCGGCTTCACCACCGATCTCAAAGAGCAAGACATTATCTATGGCGGGGAAAAAAAACTCTTCCAGGCCATCTTGGAGATAGCTGCTAAACATCGCCCCCAGGCCATCTTTGTCTATAGTTCCTGTGTCGCCGCCCTGATCGGCGATGATCTGGAAAAAACCTGTGCCAGGGCCCAGGAACAGCTCACCATTCCTGTTATTCCGGTTAACGCTCCTGGGTTTTTGGGTGACAAGAACATCGGCAACCGGATTGCCGGAGATGTTCTGGCGAACCGGGTTATCGGAACCAAAGACCCGGAAGCCCCGAAAGTACCGTTAAGCATTAATTTAATCGGAGAATACAACATTGCCGGCGACCTCTGGGGAGTGTTGCCAGACCTGCAAAACCTGGGGATTCGCTTACAATCGGCCATCACTGGGGATGCCCGCTTTGCGGATGTCCAGTCCGCGCACCGGGCCAGCCTGAACGTCTTGGTCTGTTCCAAAAGTCTCACCAATTTGGTTCGAACCATGGAACGGCGCTGGCAGATTCCCTACATCAATGCCTCTTTTTACGGCATCCGGGACACTTCTCAGGCCTTGCAGGATATTGCCGCCGCTCTGGGGGATCCGGCATTAATTGAAAGGACAAAATTCTATATCAAGAAACGGGAAGCAGTGATACGGCAAGCCATCGCCCAATATAGAGAACGGCTCGAGGGCAAGACAGCCATCCTGTTTACCGGAGGGGTAAAAACTTGGTCGATGGTTTCCACTTTGGCCGAATTAGGTATCAATATCCTGGCGGGCGGTACACAAAACTCCACCCCGGAAGACTTTTTGCGCATGAAAGAACTGATGGATCCCACAGCGCAAATCATTGAGGATACCAGTTCCGCCGGGTTCTTAGACATCATCGCGACCAAGAAACCTGATCTGATCGTGGCCGGTGGGAAGACCAAATACCTGGCGCACAAGACGCGTACACCTTTCCTGGATATCAATCATGGGCGGAAACTTCCTTATGCCGGGTATGAAGGGATGATTACCTTCGCTCAAGCGGTTGATCGCACAGTATTCAGTCCGGTCTGGGAACTGTTGGCCCGGCCATTCCCCTCCCTGGAGGCGACACGATGAGAGAAGAGCGTCATTACCAAGGAAACCCGCAAAAAAACAGTCCCGCCCTTGGCGCCACTTTAGCCTTTTTAGGCATAAATGGCTTGTTAGCCCTTCTGCATGGTTCGCAGGGATGTTCTACATTTATCCGTCTTCAGTTATCCCGTCACTATAAAGAACCGATCCCGCTCAACTCCACAGCCTTGCAAGAAGACAGCGCCATTTTCGGCGGCTGGGATCAGTTAAAAAAAGGGATAGGGAAAGTAATGGATAAATACCAGCCCCAGATTGTTGGCGTCATGAGTTCCGGTTTGACCGAAACCTTCGGTGACGATATGACCAGCGCTCTAGCCAGCTTACATGAGGAACGGCCCGAGCTTAGATCCCATCCGGTCGTTCTGGTCAGCGCACCCGACTACATCGGCTCCATGCAGGAAGGATACCAGCGAACAGTGTTGGCTCTGCTTTCAACCCTTTTACCCGCTCCGACTTCTGACTTGGATTCTTCCTTTGCTCATGATAAATCCGCCGTTACTGGAATGAAGGATGCGGCAGACCCGGCAACACCGCTCATTGCTCTGTTTCCCGGCTGTCATCTGAGTCCCAGTGATATTGACGAATTGAAAGACATTATGACACTTTTTGGTTTGCACCCTGTCGTTCTGCCTGATTTAGCCACTTCCCTGGACGGTCACCTGGAACTGGAACCGGCGCCGGTGGTCCAGGGAGGCACGACTCTTGAAGAAATCTCACTTTTGCCGCAAGCTGTCGCCACCTTTTCTTTCGGTCTCAGCATGCACAAAGCCGGTCAGTACCTGCAAGAAAACTATCATGTCCCTCATTATAATTTTCCTTCATTAACAGGTCTGTCAGCCACTGATGCCTTGATCATGACCTTGGCTGGCTTAACCAAACAACCGGTTCCGGCCAAGTTAAGCCACCAGAGGAGCCAACTATTAGATACCCTGGCTGATTATCATGATCAACTGGGCGGGAAGCAAATAGCTTTGGCTTTGGAGACGGATTTATTGTATTCCCTGACCACGGCTTTAATTGAAGTGGGTGCGGAGGTTCCAGTTGCTTTGGCAGCATCAGCGAATGAAATCAAGAATTTCCCGACCGGCATCCCCGTACAGGTTGGAGATCTGGAAGAACTGGAGGAGCTAGCAGGCACAACTCACTTAATTATTGCCAATTCCAACGGACGTCAAGCGGCAGCAGCCTTGAACCGCCCACATTTGCGAGCCGGCTTGCCGGTCTTTGACCGGGCCGGTTATCCGCAAAAGATTTGGATCGGTTATAGGGGCACTCAGAATTTTATCTTTGACGTCCTTAACACACTAGCAGTTTAGGAGGTATAAGCCATGATCCAAGTTGCTTATTGCAGCACCAACGGGCTGCAAATCAATTCCCACTTTGCCACGTCCCCATCCTTTACAATTTACGAAATTGGGCCTGAGATTTCGCATCTGGTGGGAAAAATTACTTTGGCTGAGGAAACGCAGCACCCTGAGCAGCATGTTGAGCATATTGCGAGCGAAGATGACAATGTTTCTTTGCGCATTAAAGCCTTACAGAAATGCTCTTTCGTCTATTGCTCCCAAATCGGCGGACCTGCTGCCGCCCGCTTGATCCAGAGTAGCATATATCCTTTGAAAGCTGTGGATGGGACCAGTATTGAGGAAACAAACGAGAAACTCAGCCAGATGTTAAAGACTAACCCTCCTCCCTGGCTCCGCAAAAAACTTCAAAACGGAAAGGCAGGGAATGCATGACTAATATTACCTACCGTACTTATGGCGGCCATCCCTGGATTCCGCAATATGTCGAAGCAATTGACCTGGATAAATGTTTGGGCTGCGGCAGATGCGTCAAAATCTGCTCCCAGGGATGTTTAACCTTAGTAAGTTATGTGGACGAAGACGATACAGAGAGATTTATCGCTTCCATCGCTGCCAAAGACAAGTGCATCGGTTGCCAGGCCTGCGGCAAAATCTGTGTGCGAAACTCCTATACTTTTCAACCTTTAGAAATATGATTTAGCGGAGGTGTTCGTTATGGATTGCCAATGTCAGGAGCCTCAAACGGGTACCCAAGCGGATCATTACCTGAACCAGGGACATCCCTGTTTCTCCACAGAGAGGCACGGAATGACGGGAAGGATCCACTTGGCCGTAGCCCCGGAGTGTAATATTTCCTGCAACTACTGTGTTCGAAAATTCGACTGTGCCAATGAATCCCGCCCCGGGGTAACCAGTAAAGTTATTACCCCCGAAGAAGCCGTCCAACGGGTATTCAGGGCAAAGCAATCTGCACTCGGCCCCAAACTCAATGTTGTTGGCATAGCCGGGCCGGGAGAACCCCTCGCCAACGCAGCCACGTTTAGGACCTTAGCGCTTATACGCGAACACTTTCCCACCCTCACGCTCTGTTTGAGCACGAACGGCCTGTTTTTACCGGACAAACTAAATGAACTGTTGGCCTTAGGGGTATCGCATGTGACTGTGACCATGAACACCCTTTCCATTGATACAGCCAGCGCCGTTTACAGTTTTGTCAAATGGCAGGGTAAGCCTTTGATCGGCCGCCAGGCAGTCTCCCTTCTCTTAGAAAAACAGTTGATCGGGATCGAATTGGCTACACAAGCCGGCCTGATTGTCAAAGTAAACACGGTGGTTATACCTGGCGTTAACGATCATGAATTAGAGGCTATTGCCCACACCGTCAAAGGAAAAGGAGCCCACCTGCATAATTTGATGCCCTTGATTCCCCAAGGCAAGTTTGCCCAGCGCCCAAGCCCTTCCCCCGAGAATATGCGGGAGCACCGGAAACTCCTGAGTCCGATTTTGCCACAGATGAGCCATTGTCAACAATGCCGCGCTGATGCCATTGGCTTAGTGTGAGCCGAGGGGTGATCTTGATGTCCGAACAGATCTGGTTATGTGACACAACCTTGAGGGCTGGTGAGCAAACTCCGGGAGTGGCCTTCACTTTCCCGGAAAGGGAAATGATTGCCCGGGCCTTGGCCGATGCGGGTATTGATGAAATGGAAGTCGGCGTACCGGCCATGGGACCGGACGAAGTTGCCGTCATCAAACAACTGGTCTCCCTCGGGCTGCCCGCCCGTTTGGTCACCTGGAACCGGGCCGTAGAATCCGATTTGGAGGCCAGTTTCCGCACCCGTGTTGAAGGTGTAGCAATTTCCGTACCGGTTTCCGACCAGCATTTGGAGCGGAAACTCAAAAAGACCCGCACTTGGTTAATGGAACAAATCGGGTTGTCCGTCACGCGAGCCAAGAAAGAAGTATCCTATGTCTCATTGGGACTGGAAGACGCCAGCCGGGCCGATCCGGATTTTATCCTCAAAGTGTGCCTGGAAGCCCGGAAACTGGGAGTTGACCGGGTTCGCATCTCCGACACCCTGGGTATTCTGACTCCGTTGGAACTTCACTCCCGTTTCCGCTCCCTACCCCAACAAGCGGACATGCCGTTGGAACTGCATGCCCACAATGATTTAGGTATGGCCACCGCCAATGCCGTAACCGCAGTTCAATGCGGCTTTCGGGCAGTAAGTGTAACCGTGGGGGGATTGGGCGAAAGGGCCGGGAATGCTTCCCTGGACGAAGTGGCCGTTGTCTTGAAACAGATCAAGAAAATGAATATCCGTTTCGATTTAAGCTGTTTGAGTGCACTCAGCCTCATTGTCAGTTTGGCAATCCACCGCGAAATTGCCAGAAACAAGCCCATCGTGGGCAAAGATGTGTTTACCCATACCTCTTCCATCCATCTTGACGGGATCAGCAAAGATATTGCTAACTATGAAACATTTCCCCCAGAAACGGTTTCCCGGCAACATACGACTGCTATTGGCAAGTATTCTGGAGCCAAAGCGATTAGCGGTTTATTGACCACATACGGCGTTAACTTAACCGACCTGCAGCTCAGCGAATTATTGATTAAAGTGCGTCAGGTGAGCAGCCGTCTGAAACGGCCTCTCAAAGCAGAGGATATCTTTAATCTTATTTCCTGAAAAACAGAAATGTAAATAAACCCGGCCAGTGTGAGGCGGGTTTATTTGCTGTTTGGGGAGGATATCCTTGACTAAAGCTGGGGCTTTTATGTGCCCAAGTACACTCAATCGCAGCGATTTACACGGAAATGTTCAGAATGAGGCAGGTTTATGCTAAAAAACGTAGAATCTTTTAATGTTTGTTAGAAATAGAGAAACATGCAGTACCGATTAAGATGGAGGAGTGGCTTTGTTTTCATCACATTTTGGAGAAATAGTGGCCTTGGCAACCGCATTTTGTTGGACCATTTCCGCGGGGGCCTTTGAGGCTGCGGGAAAAAGGGTCGGCTCCTTATCCGTGAATTTGCTGCGTTTGCTTTTGGCCTTTCTATTTATTTCGGTTTTTAATTTATTTACAAGAGGAATGATCTTACCATTTGATGCGACGAACTCAACCTGGTTATGGTTAACCTTTTCTGGATTTGTTGGTTTTGTTATGGGCGATTTATTTTTATTTCAGGCCTATGTCGAGGTCGGTTCTCGGGTATCCATGTTAATCATGTCAACCGTCCCACCGCTCACCGCTATCACGGGTTTTCTGCTCATGGGAGAACGAATTACGTGGGTTGATTTTATCGGAATGTTGATAACCCTTGGCGGGATAGCTCTCGTCATTCTGACGAAAGGCTCGGATCATCAAAAGGTAAAATTTTCACATCCTGTCAAAGGATTAACATTTGCTTTTTTAGGCGCTTGTGGGCAAGCCTTTGGCCTTGTTTTAAGTAAATTCGGAATGGGAGTCTATGATCCGTTTGCAGCCACTCAAATCCGAATTATCGCCGGAATTGTGGGTTTTTCCATCGTGCTAACCGGACTAAAAAGCTGGGGAAAGTTTTTTTCAGCGTTTAAAAATAGGCAAGCGCTGAAGTTTATTACCATCGGCTCCCTGTTCGGTCCGTTCATCGGCGTATCCCTGTCCTTGTTAGCGGTTCAACATGCCCCCACAGGTGTTGTTTCTACGATTACCTCGCTTACTCCTGTCCTGATTATCCCGGTATCCGTGTATATGTTTAAAGAAAAGGTACTACCAAGAGAAATAGTAGGTGCTGTCATATCCCTGATCGGAGTGTCGCTGTTATTCTTATAATCCTGATCGAGGCTTTTCACTCATCTTCCCAATCCGGATATTGCTCCGGTGCCAGACGCTTTCGTTTAAAGAATAACTGGATTGACCACAATAATAATTATAGCGATAAATGGAAGTTATGCCATGGAACAGTCGTATTCAGCAGAAAATATAGAAAAGAATTGCTGGAAATTTAGCAAGCACTGGGGGAAAAATGGGGCTTGCTTGATGTAAATTGGAAGAGGGATAGTGTATGTGGAAAGAATTCAGAGACTTTGCTCTAAAAGGCAATGTTATTGACCTGGCCATTGGTGTGGTGATTGGGGGTGCTTTTGGCAAGATCGTCACGTCCCTCGTGAATGACATGATCATGCCGTTAGTGGGCCTGTTGCTGGGTAAGGTTGACTTTTCGAATCTGTTTATCGTCCTTGGTAAAGGGACTTTCAACACAATGGCAGATGCCAAAAAAGCGGGAGTCGCGACCTTGAATTATGGACTTTTTATTAACAATGTTATCGATTTTCTAATTATTGCGCTCGCCATATTTTTGGTCATTAAACAACTGAATCGCTTCACGAAGAAGAGAAAGGAAGAAATCGTGAGCGAGCCCACCACAAAGCGCTGTAAATTTTGTTTTAGTGAAATACCGCTTGAAGCGACACGCTGCCCCCACTGTACATCCGTGATCACGAGCGCGAAAAACTGATGCGCCATATAGCCTGTTTGAGGTGTTGAGGATGAGGGGGAACTGGGTATGCCGCAGGTTACAGATGAACAATGGAAAACGTTGTTGTCGTATGCGCTTGAGCAAAGCCTGCCAGCTCTTGCAGAGTACATCCTTGTCGGTGCGCGAGATTGCGGGGCGGGTCGGTTTTCAGGATGTCAACTATTTCACGCGGGCGTTTAAGCAACGCTTTCAGAAGACGCCCGGGGAGTTTCGCAAAGGAAATTAAGGGGAAGGAGCGAAAAGACATGTGATCTTGGCAAAGACCACAGATTATGATTTCACAGGAGGTACCTTGCAACAAGCCCGAGCTGCAGCCGCAACCGCTCATCCGATCTATCTAAGTCAAGGCCAAGGATCGCTTCGATGCGCTGGAGTCGATAGCGCAGCGTATGGCGGTGAATGAAAAGTTCAGCGGCTGCTTCTTTGATATTCCCGTGGGTGCGCAGGTACACTTCGGCCGTCCGCACCAGTTCGCCTTTATGTTTTTCATCCTGCTCTACCAGGGGTAACGCGGTTTCCTCATAAAGGATCCGTAGTTCGTTGGGATCAGCACTGAGTAAGAAACGATAAATACCAAGGTCCGCGTAGAAGGCGATGGCGTTCTGTTTCCAAACCAACCTGGCGATGCGCAGGGCCTTGTCTGCTTCTTCATAACTTTTCGGGATATCCTGGAGGTTTCTATAGGGGCGGCTAACGCCGATACTGAACGTGAGGCCCTTTAGGACCTTTCTCAATTCGGAGTGCAGGAATTGGGTCATTCGTTGATAGAAGTCGGTGCCGTTACTTGGCTCAGACTGCAACAAAAGGACGATGGCATCACGCTTCATTTTCGCCATATGGCGATAGCCCCGGCTGGAGAGCAGGCGGTTCACGGCAGCGAGCAGTTTCCTTTTCACGTGTTGGCTATCGGTTTCTGTAGGTTCAGGAATATCAGTCCTAAATGGGTCAGTGTCGATGACGGCCAGGGCGTAACCTTTGTTGACGTCATAACCCACAGCTTGTGCGCGCCGGATCAGGGCTTCCTCTGACAGAAGGCTGCCATTCAGCAAATCATCGAGGAAATCGCCGCGGATCCGAGCTTCGGCTTCTGATACCGCGATGTCTTTGAGCATGATGAGGGCGCAAACGGTGGCCCCATGACTGAGCGCGATCATTTCTTGTTCCTTCAAGTCAGTGGTGCCGAGAACAGCGATATACCCGTACGTTTTCCGCCCGGTAAGGATCGGGCAGACTACCAATGGCGGTAGGACTTCATCGCCACTGAATTGAAAGACAGTGGAGAACGGGATGGGAATTAAGTGCTTGCGTAGGTCAGGGAAGGTCTCGGGTGAGCGGTTCCCATATTCTTGGGCGAGGAGCGGATCTGAGACGATCTCAACCTGAAACTCGCGGTTGAAGATAAGAATCGTGCGGTCGACGAGCCCTGCCAGCACAAGGGCTAGCTTGTCGAGCCCGTGGTTTTCCAACACGATTTGCGTCAGCTCGTGGTGCAGGCGCTCGGAATACTCAAGGAGTTCTAGTTGGCGAGAGACGATGCGACGGAGAACGGCTTTGGTCAGATCCGTAAAAGCCAGGTTCTTCGGGAGAAGCAAAAGCGGCAGCCCATGTTCATTGGCCTGCTGAATCAAGGATTCCGGAATCTCTTGCATATAGTAACCGGTTTGAATCGCCAATCCGGCTAATTTCCGTTTCGCCAGTTGGGCCATGAGGGATTGAGCCCATTCCACATTCTCTGCGAGCCCAAAGGCCGTAGTCACAAGTAAGTCGCCTTCTTGGAGCAGGTCAATCTCATCAAGGACTTCGAGGATGTTGACCCAGGTAATGCGACGCCCCAGGCCAGAATGCCCGGCGACAACTTGGGTATCCTGGAAAACTTCCAATTGTAAGGCCTCTTGTATGGTCAATGACATGGCTGTTCCTCCCTCGTGCAACATGCTAAGCTCATGTTACCGTGTCCGGAGAAAACTGACAACTCCTAAAAGCAAGAATCGGAATCGGTTCATGGGATCCATCCATCGCCTAACCTTGGACAAGAAGTTCATTCTCGGCACGAATAGCGGTCTGTTTGAAGGCATGGATTTATTTGTTAAAGAGGTGAAGATCACGGGCAAGCTTGTTTTGCCGCACAATGTGGTGCGTGATCCGCGTGGACTTGAGTTTTCTTGTTAGAGGGTTTATAATAAAATTACAGAAATTTGAAGATAATTTTTGTGAGAAGGAGGAATTGGGGTTGGAACCGATCGTCAAACCCATGAAGCCTTCGAGTATGGCCTATATGGCTAACATTAAGAAAATCGCTCAAGAGGCCATTAGGAATAAAGGGCTGACAGAGGAGCAGGTTAGGAAGATACTTGGAATCAGAAAATATGAAACGATCAATCAAAGCGGTTATCGATACCCAAATCTTTATTAAATCCTGGTTTGCAAATAAGTATGGCTATTGTGATCAGATCTTAGACTTAATCGATCAAGGAACGATACGTCCCGTCTTTTCTCAGGATACCATTGGTGAGTTAATGTTGATCACTAAAAATTTCGCCTATCATGTGATCGAAGACAAAGAGAATCGACTAGAAATCCTGCAGAATTTAGCGAGGATGTTTTTAGACGCGATCTCAGTCAATACCCAGGACACAATCGGCTCGAAGCTGAAGGATGAAACGGATGAGATGTTTCTGAAAGCCGCCATTAAAGGGAAAGCGGATTTTCTAATCAGTGATGACTTTAGAAGCGGTCTCCATCAGATTGATCTGGAGGGTATCCGAATCGTGAGTTCGGAGGAGTTTATTTCGATTTATCAGGAGATGTGTGAAAGCAAACAGGCGAGAATCCTCGCCATTTGAATGGGGAGGTAAATCGCTAAACGTATTGACGAATCTTATCCGCTGTGCTGTATTGGGCCAGCGGATTTTTTGTACCAGTCAGAAAGTATGTCTCTTTGTGGTGGCATAAGTGCAACCTCGGCTTCTGCCGTTGTGCGATCACATTCCAATCCTTCGCTGCCATGGTCATCCTCAGTAGTTGCGGTTTCGGCGAGAATCCGCACCGTGGATTCTCGTGGAACGCACAAGCCGGGTTTTCTTTATCCTGTCAGAAAGTATAAGTCTGTGGAGGATAAGAAAACTTGCGTCGCCGCCTTCGCCAAAGGCTCGGCGCCAGCCGAGTTTTCTTTATCTTGGAGGAAAGCATAAAAGCGTTGAATGTTTATGCGTATGAATGTATAATTATAAATACTGAAAGTGCGAAGAAGGGGCCATGCCTTCAGACAGACGAGGGGGAGTGTTCATGCGTGTTGGCATTTTAGGTGCGACTGGATATACGGGTCAGGAGTTGGTGAGGCTGCTGGCAAATCATCCGCAAGCCGAAGTGGTCTATTTGGGTTCATCCAGTTCGGCCGGTCAGCTGTATAGCGGGGTTTACCCCCAGTTGGTGGGTCAGGGTATAGGGAATTTAGCGGACGAAAATGTTCCCGATGGGGTAGAAGTGTTGTTCTGTGCCTTGCCGCATGGGCTGACAGCAGCGCGAACCCCAGGGTTTTTAGCACGAGGAATCAAGGTCATCGATTTAGGCGCGGATTTCCGTTTGCATTCGGTTTCGGTCTACGAAAAGTGGTACAAAACTCATCATCCTGCTCCCGAATTGTTGCCTCAGGCGGTCTACGGTCTGCCGGAGTTTTACCGGGAAGCGGTGCGGGGGACTGCGCTGGTGGCGAACCCGGGTTGTTATCCGACAGCGACGCTTTTGGCTTTGGTGCCTTTGCTGAAAGCAGGGCTTTTAAATGAAGGTTCTCTCATTATTGATGCGAAGTCAGGCGTGTCGGGAGCGGGCCGGGGTGCAACGCTCGGCACGCATTTTTCCGAAATCACCGAGAACTTTAAACCTTACGGAGTGGCGGAACATCGGCATACGCCTGAAATCGAACAGGAGTTGTCGCAGGCTGTGGGAAGCGACGTGGTGGTGAATTTCACCCCGCATTTGGTGCCCATGATTCGGGGGATGTTAGCTACGATCTATGCGGATGTGAAAGACGGTGTTGAAGAAGGCGATCTGCGGGGAGCGTGGCAGGCTCATTATGAGGAGGAAGGTTTTGTGCATCTTCTTCCCCAGGGAACTTGGCCGCAGACGAAATTTACGCTGGGGAGCAATCACGCCTTTCTCCAACTGACTTTGGATCAGCGGACGGGTCGGGCGATTATCGTCTCTGCGATTGATAATCTCGTTAAAGGGGCCTCTGGACAGGCCGTACAAAATATGAATATCCTCTGTGGTTTACCCGAAGACATGGGGCTCAAAGGCACGGGACTTTGGCCGTAATAGAATGACATCCCTGGGAAGTTTGGAGTACCAGCAATGGGATGAGTCAAGGGGTGGGCAGAGAATGGATTCTCAGAATGGAATTTCGAGAGGCGGTGGAGTCATGGAAAAATTAAGCCATTGGCAGGAAATACCGGGAGGTGTGGCTGCCCCACGGAGTTTTTGGGCGAGCGGGGTTAAGGCTGGGATCAAGAACTCGGACAAATACGATGTGGCCTTGATCGCTTCCGAGGTGGAAGCAGAGGCGGCGGGGGTGTTTACGCGAAATGTGGTAAAAGCTCATCCGCTTCTGCTGACACAAAAGCATTTGGCGAATGGGAGAGCCAGGGCGATCGTGGCCAACAGCGGCAACGCCAATGCCTGTGTGGGGGCAGCGGGAGATCAGGCAGCTTTAGGTATGGCGAGAGGCGCTGCCGAAGGTTTGGGGTTCACGGTGGATGAAGTGCTCGTCGCTTCGACCGGAGTGATCGGGGTTGAGCTGCCCTTAGGACCCGTGCAGACAGGGATTGGACAGGCGGCTGCTGAATTGAAGGTGCTAATTCAAGCGAGTGCGCATGGATCGGCACAAGGAATTGCTGCGGAGGCTAAACGCCTCGAAGCCGCTCATCGGGCGGCACTGGCTATCATGACGACGGATACAACGGTTAAAGAATTTGCTTGGGAAATGGAGTGCCGAGCGGGAACTATTCGGCTGGGGGCTATGGCCAAAGGATCCGGCATGATTCACCCCAACATGGGAACGATGCTCGGGTTTATCACGACCGATGCCGAAGTTCCCGCTGCCGAACTGCAGCGCCTTCTGCGGGAAGCGGTGGACGAAAGCTTTAACATGGTTACAGTCGATGGAGATACGAGTACGAATGATATGGTCTTGTTCCTAGCCAACGGGGCCTCAAGAATTAATCCTGTCGGTGAGGAATGGGAACGCTTTGAGCAGATGGTCAAAGCAATGGCGGTTCACTTGGCACGAGAAATAGCCCGAGATGGAGAGGGCGCCGGCAAACTGCTCGAGGTTAAAGTCACAGGAGCCAAAACAAAGGAAGACGCCCGCAAAATTGCCAGGAGCATCTGCGGATCGAGCCTCGTGAAGACCGCCATGTTCGGCGCAGATGCCAATTGGGGCCGGATTCTCTGTGCTGCGGGGTACTCAGGGGCTAATTTCAATCCAGGCAAGGTGGATATCTCTTTAGGCAACCTTCCTGTTGCCCTCGCCGGGCAAGGAGTTTCCTTCTCAGAAGACGAAGCGAAGCTCATCCTCCAAAAAGATGAAATTTCCATCAGCCTCCACCTCCACAACGGCTTGGAAGAAGCCACCGCCTGGGGCTGCGATCTAACCTATGAGTATGTCCGGATCAACGGAGATTATAGGACGTAGACAGGAGTCAGGAGACAGGAGTCAGGAGTCAGAAGTCAGAGTTCGAGGTGCGGAGTACGGAGGGGAACGGGGTCAGACCTTACCCCGATGCATCCTTTCGGCTCTAAGGGCTTACCCCGTTTCCTCCGAAGTTCGAGGTTCGATATTCGCGGTTCGAATGCTCCAAGCGATGCTTCCAAGGTTTACTAAGGAGATCTCCAAAGCAGGGAATGCCACACGAGCACCTAAGAGAACCCTAAAGCGCGCAGGAACCACAAGAGCAAGGCTTCGAAGGTTAGCCTTAGCGGACTTCCGTTTTTCTTTCTTGTGCAAGGGATGTCGCGAGCACTTAGGGAACCCCTTAGGCACATGCAGCTACCAAACTCTGCTCATGGCTCGTACTTCAAAGCGAAGGGGCGTCGCGCCGGACGCGCGGCGTCGCCAATTGAGCCAAGGATGGCGAACTTGGCAAGTACCCCAACCATAGACTGAGCCAGGAGAAGAAAGTTTGGCCTGCATGAACTGGGGTGAGTCTAGTGCCGTGAATATCCCGACCCCAGACAAATCTTGAAACCGAGGAGTGAAGCGAATGCCTCCCACAGAAGAGAGCCTCGATAAGGCTCGAATTTTAGTCGAAGCCCTGCCCTACATTCAGAGATTTGCAGGCAAAACCATTGTCATCAAGTACGGCGGCCATGCTATGGTGGATCCGGCATTAAAGGAATCCGTGATGCTTGATGTGCTGCTCCTGAGCTCGGTGGGGATTCGCCCCGTGTTGGTGCATGGAGGCGGACCGGAGATCAGTGCCATGCTGAAAAAGGTCGGCATTGAGAGCCAGTTTGTTCGGGGGCTCCGGATCACGGATGCGGAGACGATGGAGATTGCAGCCATGGTGTTGGTCGGAAAGTTGAATACGGAGATTGTTTCCTTGTTGAACCGTTTTGGGGGCAAAGCCGTTGGACTTTCCGGCAAAGATGCTTCTCTTCTTTTAGCGGGCAAGAAGCCCATGCTCATGCCGAACAGCCGGGGGGAAATTGAAGAAGTGGATTTGGGGTATGTCGGGGAGATTCATACGGTATCCCCGGGGATCCTTCATACATTGCTCGATCAGGGGTACATTCCTGTGGTTTCCCCTTTGGCCGGTGGGGAAGATGGACAGACCTATAATGTCAATGCCGATACGGTAGCCGGGAAGATAGCCGAGGCGCTTCAGGCCGACAAGTTTTTGCTGCTTACGGATGTTAGCGGTGTCCTGCGCAAAGTAGGGGATCCCAGTACCCTGATTCCCACCATTGCCCGCGAAGAGGTGCAAACCCTAACTGAGCAGGGGATTTTCAGCGGCGGGATGTTCCCTAAAATTGAGTGCGCGGTTTCTGCTTTAAACGAGGGAGTTGGCAGCGTCCACATCTTAGACGGACGCTTGCCCCATGCGATTCTGCTGGAATTGTTCACAGACGGCGGGATCGGAACCATGTTGATTTGAAATTGTTTTGATTGGGAGGGAAGACGGATGATGTTAGAGGGCTTGACAACACAGGACATGATTGCAGTCGGAAAATCGGTGGTAATGAATACGTATGGCCGTTTACCGATGGCCATAGCCAAGGGAGAAGGCTCCTGGGTTTGGGATGTGGAAGGGAAACGCTATCTTGACTTTGTGACGGGTTTAGCAGTGAATTCCCTGGGTTATAAACACCCGGCGATTGTGAAGGCAGTTCAACAGCAGGCGGAGGAAATCCTCCACACTTCGAATCTCTATTGGATTCCCAACCAAGTGGCCCTGGCTAAGCGCCTGACGGAACACTCTTTTGCCTCTAAGGTTTTTTTCTGTAACAGTGGGGCTGAGGCCAATGAAGCGGCGATTAAACTCGCGCGTAAGCATGCGAAGAAACATTACGGAGAGCACAAGTTCGAAATCATTTCCCTGAAAAACTCGTTTCATGGGCGGACGCTAGCGACCTTGACGGCCACAGGGCAGACGAAATATCAGGACGGATATGCCCCCCTGCCTGCAGGATTTTCCTATGTTGCGCTCAATGACAGCGAGGGTTTAAAGGCTAAAGTGAATGAAAATACCGCAGCGATTTTGATTGAACCGATTCAAGGAGAAGGTGGGGTCTACCCGGTTTCGGAAGCGTTTATGCAGACGGCTCGTGAACTCTGCGATACGTATGGCGCCCTGCTTATTTTTGACGAAGTTCAGGTGGGGATGGGACGGACCGGAAAGCTCTTTGCCTACGAGTGGAGCGGGGTAATGCCAGACGTCATGACTTTGGCCAAAGCTTTGGGCGGCGGCGTACCGATCGGGGCGATGCTGGCCACCGAAGAGGTTGCCCAGGCCTTCCAGCCAGGGGATCATGCCTCAACGTTCGGGGGAAACCCTCTAGCTACCGCAGTTGGCTGCGCTGTGCTGGATGTCATGCTGGAAGAGGGATTCTTTGAAGATGTTCAAAATAGGGCTGAATATTTTAAGCAAGGCTTAGAACGCTTAGCAGCGAAGTATCAGACGGGGGAACCCATTCGTGGTCGGGGCTTTATCTTAGGCTGGCCTCTACCAAAGCTCGGGCCCGAAATTGTGGAGTTTTGCCGCGAAAAAGGCCTGCTCATTAACTGCATTGGAGGCAAAACCTTGCGTTTTCTCCCGCCCATAAATGTCAAGCAAGAGGAAATTGACCAAGCTTTAGGACTGCTCGACGACGTCTTTTCTCAGCACTGGAAGTGATAATTGGAGGCGATTGAATGCAAGCGGCATTGATCCTGGAGACCGGCAAAATATTTATAGGTGAGGGTTTCGGTGCAGGCGGTGAGGTGTGGGGCGAAGTGGTCTTCAACACGGGGATGACGGGCTACCAGGAGGTCTTGACCGATCCTTCCTATGTGGGTCAAATTGTGTGTATGACCTACCCGTTGATCGGAAATTACGGGATCAACAGTTTAGACAACCAGTCGCAGAAGATCCAGGTTCAGGGATTTATCGTCAAAGAAGCCGCCCGCAATCCGAATCATTGGCAAATGGAGAAAAATCTCTCTCGGGCCTTGGCACAGGCCGGTGTAGTTGGTATCAAGGGAATTGACACACGGGCCTTGACGCGCCTCATCCGGGAACATGGCGTGTTGCGCGGAGCGATTACCACCGATGTATTGCAGGATCTATCGGCCTTAGCGAATCGTCTTCAGGATTGGGAGCCGCCCCAGGATGTGGTCGCCAAAGTGAGCACGGAGGAAGTTTACACCTTGGATCCAATTGGCGATGCAGGCATCCATTCCAGTGCAGGAACCACTGGAACCACTGGAATTGTAGGAACTGACGGAACAGCTCAACCGTTGCATGTGGTCGTCATGGATTTTGGGATTAAAGACAATATTCTGAGGGCGATGCGGGAAAAGGGATTTTGCTTGACGGTGGTTCCCTATAATACTCCGGCGGAAACGATTCTCTCCCTGGAGCCGGACGGTATTTTTCTCTCGAATGGGCCGGGGGATCCGAAGGTGGTACAAGTCGCCGTGGAGACGATTAAAACGCTCCTGAACGAGCGGCCTGTGTTTGGCATTTGCCTTGGGCATCAGTTGCTGACACTGGCTCTCGGTGGGGACACTTATAAGCTCAAATTTGGTCATCGGGGCGGGAATCAACCGGTGCAGGATCTACGCTCGCAGAAGGTGACGATCACGTCCCAGAACCACGGCTATGCGGTTGAGGCGGAGAGTTTAGCCGATGTCCCTTTGCGGGTGACTCACCGCAATCTCAATGACCGGACGGTAGAAGGGGTCGAGCATACGGAACTCCCGGTTTTCTCGGTGCAGTATCATCCGGAAGCCGGGCCTGGGCCGAGTGATTCCCTCTACCTATTCGACCAATTCGCTGCCCGGATGCAGCAAAGGAGGGCACAGCATGCCTCTTAATCCGGCTTGGAAGAAAATCTTAGTGATCGGCTCCGGGCCGATTATCATTGGACAGGCGGCTGAATTCGATTATGCCGGAACCCAGGCATGCAAAGCGTTGCGGGAGGTAGGACTGGAGGTGGTGCTCGTCAACTCCAACCCGGCAACGATCATGACGGATGTGCAGATGGCGGATAAAATTTACCTGGAGCCATTGCTGCCGGAGCGCTTAGAAGTGATTTTAGCTAAAGAGGGCCCGGATGCGCTTCTGCCCACGTTAGGAGGGCAAACCGGGCTTAATCTGGCGATGGAGTTGGAGCGGCAAGGAATTCTGGCCCGCCATGGTGTCGATCTCATTGGCTGTGATGCACAGACGATTTATAAGGCGGAAGACCGGGAGGCCTTCAAGGATACTATGCTCGCGATAGGTGAGCCTGTTGCGGAAAGTGCGATTGTCATGAGTCTCGAGGAAGGGGAAGCGTTTGCTGAAGGCTGTGGCTATCCGGTGATCGTGCGTCCGGCCTACACGTTGGGTGGAACGGGCGGAGGGATCGCCAAAAGCGAGAAGCAGCTTCAAGCGATTCTGCACCGGGGTTTGCAGGCGAGCCCCATCGGGCAGTGCCTGATTGAGCAAAGTGTAGCCGGCTGGAAAGAGATCGAGTATGAGGTGATGCGGGACGGGGCGGATAACTGCATTACGGTTTGTAATATGGAGAACATCGATCCGGTGGGAATACACACCGGGGACAGCATTGTGGTCGCCCCTTCGCAGACGCTGACCGATCAGGAATATCAGATGTTAAGAACAGCTTCTTTGAAAATTATTCGGGCCCTAGCGGTCAATGGCGGTTGTAATGTCCAGTTTGCCCTCAATCCCAAGAGCCGGGAGTATGTTGTCATCGAAGTGAATCCCCGGGTAAGCCGTTCGAGTGCCTTGGCATCGAAGGCCACGGGTTACCCGATCGCGAAAATGGCTGCCCTGCTTGCAGTTGGATTTACGCTTCCTGAACTTACCAATCCAGTCACCGGACACACGAGTGCTTGTTTTGAGCCGGCCCTTGACTATGTGGTGGTGAAGTTCCCGCGTTGGCCTTTTGACAAATTCCCAGCGGCGGACAACCGCTTGGGGACGCAAATGAAAGCAACTGGGGAAGTCATGGCCTTGGAACGGACCTTAGAAGCCGCGCTGCTTAAAGCCGTGCGTTCCCTGGAGATCGGAGCGGTGGGCTTAAGAATTTCGGAGTCTGGGCGCTGGACGGAAATTGAAATCGAAGACAAACTAGCACAGGCAGACCATGAGCGATTTTTTGCTTTAGCAGAGGCTTTCCGGCGTGACTGGACGATTACCGAAGTGGAAATGCTCACGAAGATTGATCCCTTTTTCCTCTATAAGATTAAAGATCTGGTGGGTTTGGAAAACCGCTTAGGCCTCGAACCCTTAAATGCTGAACTGTTAAGCCTGGCCAAACGCCAGGGCTTTTCCGACCTGGCTATCGCACGTTTGGCGCATCGGAGCGAAGAGAGCATTCGCGCGGAGCGGAAAGCGCAGGGGATTGTTCCGGTTTATAAGACGGTGGATACTTGTGCGGCTGAGTTTGCCTCGTCCACTCCTTACTATTATTCCACCTATGAAGAAGAGGATGAAGTTAGGGTCAATGCCGGGTCTAAGGTGGTCGTGCTGGGATCCGGCCCCATCCGGATCGGGCAGGGGATCGAATTTGACTATTGCTCCGTGCATGCGCTTTGGGCTTTGCAGGCGGAGAGTGTGGAATCGATCATGATCAACAACAACCCTGAGACCGTCTCCACGGATTTTGACACCGGGGACAAACTCTATTTTGAACCGCTCACGCTCGAAGATGTTCTCCATGTGGTGGAAAAAGAACAGGCAGACGGGGTGCTGGTTCAGTTCGGGGGGCAGACCGCGATTAACTTGGCGGGGCCGTTGGCTAAGGCGGGGGTAAAAATCCTGGGTACCTCTGTGGATTCGATTGACATGGCAGAAGATCGGGAACGTTTTGCCCAGCTCCTGACTCGGCTCGGGATTCCCCAAAGTGAGGGCCGGGGGGCCACCTCGGTTGACCAAGCGAAGGCGATCGCCGCAGACCTGGGTTTCCCGGTTCTCGTGCGTCCGTCCTATGTCATCGGCGGGCGGGCCATGCAAGTCGTCGACGACATCGGGGAGCTTGAGGAATATTTGCAGCGGGCGATTTTCCTCTCTCCAGAACATCCCATCCTTGTCGACAAATATCTGGAAGGCAAAGAAGTTGAAGTGGATGCCGTTTCCGATGGTGAAACTACGGTCATTCCGGGGATCATGGAACACATCGAGCGGGCAGGGGTGCATTCCGGAGACAGTCTGGCGGTCTATCCGCCCCAAAGTCTCACTCCGAGCGAGATTCAGCAGATTGAAGATTATACCTGCGAAATCGCTCGGGAAATCAAGATGATGGGGCTCATCAATATTCAGTATGTTGTCGTGCATGGCAAAGTCTATGTGTTGGAGGTCAACCCGCGCGCCAGCCGCACTGTGCCTATTCTATCCAAAGTTACGGGTATTCCACTTGTGAGCCTGGCCGTGCAGGTAGCCCTAGGCAAGCGGCTCCGTGATCTCGGGTATGAACACGGGCTGGCTCCTGTCGTACCTTTTGTGGTCGTCAAAGCCCCGGTGTTTTCTTTTGAAAAGTTGACACGGGTCGAAACCTCTTTGGGGCCGGAGATGAAGTCCACGGGAGAAGTTTTAGGGATGGATATGCATTTTGGGCATGCCTTGGCTAAGGCTTTTGCCGCATCCCAAGTCGCTCTTCCGGAAAAGGGTGCAATTCTCGTTTCTGTGGGTGAGAAAGACCTTCCAGAGGCCTTGGGACTGACACGGGACTTGGCCAAACTTGGTTTTCAGGTGAAGGCTATCGGGGACACGGCGAAAGCCCTCCATCTCTGCGGGGTCGAGGCCGAGGAAGTGAGCGAAGCGAGTGAAAAACTGAAAGAGGCCATTCGCCGCCAAGCATTTTCCTTTATCATCAGTACCCCGGTCAAAGGTAAGGCACCTGAGCACACGGGTTATCTTTTGCGCCGTCTGGCAGCCGAGCATCGCGTTCCCTGCCTCACGTCCATGGATACCGCTCGGGCCGTTGTCCGCGCTCTATTGGAGATACGCGGGGAAACGACACCCCACACCTATGCCTTGCAGGATTATTTGACGATGTAGATTCGTGTGCAGAGAAAAATGGACTGGAGATTTTTCGACTATTGGGGCTATTTGAAAGAGAGAGGAGAAAGTGCTAAAGTAGGGGAAGATGCAAATGTTGGGTACAGATTCAGCAAGAGACGTTTTTGAAGGTTAAGAGGAGGTATATCCTGAGTGTCCATAGAAACCACAGAAATTGCCAAAGGTATGTACCGCTTTAGCATTCCGATCCCTTTAGAATACAGCCCAGTCAATGTGTATTTCTTAGCTGGGAAAGTCCCGACTTTGATTGATGCCGCCTTTGGAACGCCTGATGCCTGGGCGTTTTTGCAAAACAGCCTTAACGAGCTGGGTTACAGTGTGTCTGACATTCAGCAAATCCTGCTCACACATGGGCATGTGGATCATTTAGGCCTGGCAGGACGGATTCATGAGAAGTCCGGCGCACCCATCATTATGCATCCCAAGGAATGGATCGGAGTGCAGGCTTTTCAGGATCCCTCGGACGAAATGGATGACATGATGAAAAGCCAGTTTAGACTTTGGGGGATTCCAGACAAAATTCAGCTCATGATTATGAATTTTCGGCAGCGGCTCAGAGTGGTGAGTTCGGTTCCCGCCGCAGCGGTACGAACGATTGAGGACGGTGAAACCATCCTGGCCGGGGACGACGCTGAACTGGTTGCGCTGCATTGCCCAGGGCATACCCCTGGCCAGATTGTTTGGCATGTACCGCAGAGAAATCTCGCGTTTACCGGGGATCACGTTTTGAAGTTCGTTAGTCCTAACCCCGATCTCTATTTGCCCCCGCAGCACGGAAGTTGGAGTGGGCTTCCTGACTATTTGGCTTCCTTGGGAAAAGTTTCAAAGCTCGATGGAGCTGTTTGTTTTCCTGGTCATGGAGAAGAAATTACGGACTTAGGAACGCGAATTGCGCAGATTCGCCAAGGTCATGCAGAACGCAAAGAGCGGATTGCGGAGCTTTTTTCCGGGGAGGCTCTGGATTTAAATAGCCTGACCCAGCGGTTTTTGGCGGATATAGGCCGTAAACCCGATGGACCGACCTTCTTTCTGGGTCTGCGCGAGACACTGGGGCATCTGTATTTATTAGATGAAGAAGGGCGCTTGCATCAGGAGACGAGAGACGGGATAATTTTATATTCCATTTCACAAATGTGAAGTTATGGAGTGCCACGTGTTTTTGCTGTTTTTAGACCTAGTACACCATTCCGTAAATTCCTTCCCCGATTTTCTTGTCTAATTTACCATAAAGTGGTTCTTTAATGTTGGTATCATCTGACAGTAAAGTTTTGCTGACTTTTTTTCTTTGGTTCCTTTACAATAGTTGTAGAT
>JAJZPA010000193.1 GCA_021811425.1 Bacillota bacterium
ACAGTCTCCGGGAAAATCACAGGGACGGTTCTCCTGCTTCTTCACACGAATAGGTCCCCGAATTTTCTTCGAAAAGATTCGCCTTCGGGTGGTGGTTTTCTACCTTTGCTTACAAGATACATTTTCGTAAAAAAATAGGGGCTGCATTCAACAGCTCCCTATTCTGGATAGGCTAATCACTTGACGTTCGGTGGTCATATTACGCAGCCGCACTCAGCCCGGCTTCACCCGTGATCACCCAGCGCTGACCGCTCTTGATGAGATTGACGCGAACGTGCACTGTGTGTTCATTGGGGGTTCCAACCGTTTTTCCCTCTTTGAGGAGAAAATCGCTGGCGGTGTAGCGATAATCCGCACGCAGGGTTGCGGTGTTGGCATCAGCCATTTCAACCACGACATTGTCAAAGCTGATGTTGCTGACATCCAGACCTATACCTTGGAGGATATAGTCTTGTGCCTGACGGGCATGACGTTCCAACAGTTGCCCGCTGTATGCTTTGGCCAGTTTAGAGCGAAAAGCGGTCATGTCTGCAGATTTCCAGGCATCAAAGAAAAAGCCGATATCTTGCTTATAATCCCCGACAATTTGCTGGGCCAGAAGCGCAGACACCTTCTCAGCTGCGCCGTCATTGGCGTCCTTGGCATCCGTAGATGCATTCCTCGTGCCCTGTTCAGTTCCTGCCGTTGCCAAAGGATCCGGCGGCAATCCCTCGTCGCCACTGTGCGAAGCGGGTATTCCGTCTTGTCCAGGAGTGATCGGTGCGGATGCGGGGGACGATGGGCTACCCACCCCTGCTCCGTTCGGTTGGGCCAAAGCTTGACCGTCCTGACTAGTTGTTATGATTCCCTTGTTATTTGTGCCAAGATGCATTTTCGCAAGCAAATTCGGCGCGGTAGGATTTGAGGCGAGCGCGATACTCAGCACGCCGATGCCAATCCCTAAGCCCAGAGCCACGGTGCCGATGATCCAATTCATTTTTCGCATAAAACGAAATCCCCTTTGTCTGGTTTTTACTCATAGTTTTACCACAAAAAGGGAATTCTAATCATCTTTTAGGCAGGCTCCCACGCAATGATTCGGCGCTCAGGCAAATATGACCGCCTGTCGCCCATTTTAAAGGCTCGTCTCTACGGACGAGCCCTGCACGCAATGATAAGACGTGTGGAGTTTGCAAAAAACCTTCAATTTAAGCCGGAAAAGGTACTGGGATTAAGCTGCAGTTCATTCCTCCATCAGGTTGCCGCTCTGGCGTCTTATCAACTGTTCTTTATTTGCCTCTGGCGTCTTATCAATTGTTCTCTATTTACCTCTGACGTCTGGGCGTCTCTAAATCTTAGCCCGGATCCTTATCCCATTCTCAAGAACGGGATTTTTACCGATGCTGCATCGGTAAAACTTATGCTTAAGCCTCATTCCGGCTTAAGTCTCGGGTCATATTCAGTTGTGTCATATTCAGTTGTAAAAAAGTATGACCATACCCTCTTTCACACCTCGTTCGGGTTTAGCGTTTCGTTGCAAACGGAGTGGCTCCATAAATCTTCGCGCTCGTATTATTGCGGAAGAGATGCTCATCCAGATCATGAATCTCCTGGTGAAACTGCTCAATCCGAGCTTTGTCCTTGGTATCGAAGGCATCGGCCCCTCGGTTAAAGAGGACGTCCAAATAATTACTGAAAGCCGTAACTTTCTGAGCCGCAGGTTCGCTCTTTAACTGGCTCGCCCACATGGTCTTGAAAAAAACAATGTACTTCTTAATATCCTGCTCATTCATTTGGGGCCCAGCCGTCGGACCAAACAAGTAGCCATCAACATACTGGTGAATGTTCCAAGCCGCACTGTAGGCTTTTTCCTTGGTCAAGTCACTGAGTCCGTCACCAGCCGAATTAAAGTAACCGGCGATGGATGGTGCCAAATCCATCTGATTTAGATCGGGTTCCTTATATTTCTTCGAACTGGAGACATCCCCCTGCGGTGCGGTATTGATACCTGGGGCTGGAGCCGTCACGGCTGGAGAAGCCTGGCCTGGCTGGATTTTGGAGCTTGCCGGGTTAACCTGACCCGGGGCCCCTTGAGTGCCTGAGGCCGTTTGCCCCACTTTGGCCCCTGTCCCTCCGGAATCAACCGGCGGATTTTGGATGAGTACTTGATCGCTGGGCGCAGTAGTTTGTGATCGGAGCACTTTCCAGGCACTCGGACCATAGACGCCTGCTGCAACAACCGCGCCAGCCAAAACCAAGGTTCCCACCATCGTTACAACCTTTTTCTGATCAAATTCCATAACCGTTTTCCCCTCCTTGCATTGGTCTTTCCTTGCTATTTTACCAATTAATAGGTGAAAACGCTGTCGCAATGGCTGAATGGCTTGCCCTATTTTCCGCCTCGGCTTGGCCTTAAGCCCCAGGGCTAGTGATTCTCTGCCTTGGTTCGCGAAAATCGGCCCGCATCCGCGAGAATCGGTATTCGCTTCCAGAAAGAAAAAAGCTGGTCTTAAACCAGCATTGAGGGGGAAGCAAGGAGGAGGGAAGGAAGTAAGGGGATGGTTCTCGTGGTAAGCCGGATGCAATTTCTCAAAACTCCGGATTAGTCTACTCCTCCCCGGGCGACGATGTTTTGTATGTAGGCCATGAGGTCCTCATGGAGGTCTTCACGACGAAGCGCATATTCAATGGTGGCCTGAACGAAACCGAGTTTGTCGCCGACATCATAGCGACGGCCTTCAAAATCATAGGCCATGATTTCTTGCAGTTTGCTGAGTTCGCGTAAGCCATCGGTTAATTGGATTTCCCCACCCTTACCTGGAGGAAGGCTCTCCAAAATATCGAAAATCTGCGGGTTGAGGATATAACGGCCCATGATAGCCAGGCGTGTCGGTGGTGCATCTTCAGGCTGGGGTTTTTCGACCAAGTCGCGAGCCCGATAAAGGCGTTCATCAAACATTTCGCCATCAACGATACCGTATTTAGACGTTTCCTCCAATGGAACCTGCTGTACGCCAACGAGGCTGGCACCGTGCCTTTCGTAAATATTCATCATTTGCCGCAGGCAGGGTACTTCCGAATAGATGACATCATCCCCAAGCAGCACGGCGAAGGGCTCGTTGCCGATAAATTTGCGGGCACTGTAGATCGCATGGCCTAAACCCAAGGCCTCCTTTTGCCGGACATAGTAAATATCGGCCATACGGGAGATGTCCCGAACCAGATCGAGGAGTTCTCCCTTAGAACTTCGCTCCAAAAACATTTCCAATTCCACTGAACGGTCAAAGTGGTCTTCGATGGCCCTTTTATTCCGACCTGTAACAATAATGATGTCTTCAATGCCTGAACGGATGGCTTCTTCGACGATGTACTGGATCGTTGGCGTATCGACAATGGGTAGCATTTCTTTGGGCTGAGCTTTTGTTGCCGGTAAAAAGCGGGTTCCTAAACCGGCAGCAGGAATAATCGCTTTGCGGATGTGTCTCATGCTCTTTATCCCACTCCTTAGCTTAATCTTGGGGGACAATACCTCATTATATTTTATGGTTTCCCTCGTCAAAATAGGTCTTCTTTTGAGACCGTTAAATTTCCTAAATATCCCTCCTCCGTTTTTGGTATGCCCTTGAAGGGACAGCACCATACTACATTTATGAAAAAGGGAATGCGCTTTTTAATCTACGGGCTCATTGGGCTTGGAATTGAAGTCTCTTATACCGGCCTTGCCTCCCTCCTGCAAGGGGATCTCAGCATGCACGGCTTTACCTTCCTCGTCATGCTCCCCGTGTACGGAATGGCCATCTTTCTGGAACCCGTTCACGAACGGATTCGCTTCTTCCCTTGGTGGCTAAGAGGCGGAATTTACCTTGCCCTCATCTGGGGAATTGAGTATGCAAGCGGGGCCTCGTTCGCCGCTATTTTAGGGAAAAGTCCCTGGGTCTACGCGGATCGGCTCAATATCAATGGGTATATCACCCTGCGCATGGCCCCAGAATGGTTTTTAGCGGGGCTGGGGTTTGAGAAGGTACATGACTTCTTGGAAACGATCACCGTGTGAAACGCCCGCTTGTCACCGATGCGTTCACGCCGTGATGGGCACTCTGAATATATTGTGAAATAAATTGTTAGCATGGTTATAGGTAAAAGCGCAGGTAATCCTGCGCTAAGAAGGGGATACTATATTCCGGATACTCCTAGGCCTTCTCTTTGTCGGTTTTTGCCGGAGCCTTTTCCAGAACTTCGTCCACGATCCCGTATTCTTTGGCCTCGCTGGCGCTCATGTAGCGATCCCGTTCCGTATCTTCGGTAATCCTTTCAATGGTTTGACCGGTGCGTTCTGAGAGAATACGATTCATTTTTTCTCTCGTACGCAGCAATTGACGTGTATGGATCTCGATATCCGTGGCTTGCCCTGAGAGGCCATGTCCACCAATCAAGGGCTGGTGAATCAGGATTTCCGAATTGGTCAGTGCTGTCCGTTTCCCTTTCGCTCCAGCTGCTAAGAGGAACGCCCCCATGCTCGCGGCCATGCCAATACAAATCGTATGCACATCCGGACGGATATACTGCATCGTGTCGTAAATGGCCATGCCCGCCGTAATCGAGCCTCCGGGGCTATTAATATAGAGGAAAATGTCTTTTTCCGGATCCTCCGCCTCGAGGAAAAGCATTTGGGCTACAATCAGGTTGGCCACATCATCATCGATCGGCCCCCCCAAAAAAATAATACGATCTTTCAGGAGGCGGGAGTAGATATCATAAGCCCGCTCCCCCCGGTTGGTTTGTTCGACAACCATTGGCACCAGATAACCCATTCCAAGATTCCCCTTTCGTTTCCTGTTTCTGTCTTTCTAAGCCAGAGATATACTCAACCCCTCGCAAGGCATCATGTCACTGTTTGCACTTAAACACCCTGCCTTTACCTCTGACTCCTGACCTCTGACTTCCGGCCTCTGACTTCCGGCCTCTGACTTCTGTATTACTATCCTGTCCGTTACCTGATATTTTAGTACAAAGGTCAGCAAAGGTCAAATGCTTCGTCAAACTTTCTTCTATTCTTCAACTGTTCCACACAAAATCCTCACAAATGAGGTCTATACTCTGTTTCAGCGAGGGGAAATTCACTCATCTAAGCAGAAGTCTTTTCTCCAATATCAACAAAAAGGAGTGATCGTTTATGTTTTTGCGTCATGGTTTTGGAGCGGGCGGCAATGGTTACCCGGGCGGGTATCCGGGAACATATGGGCCTTACGCTCAGTGGTATCCCTGGGTTCACTTGGTCGGTATGGGGATTTTTCTTCTCATCGTCGTGATCGTAGCTGTGCTAGCCTGGCGAAAATTCAACCACCGTTTGCAATTCCAACCTCAGCTTGTCCCACGCAGCGAGGCACATCCGGCTCTGGAAATCCTGCAGATGCGTCTAGCGAAAGGCGAGATTGCCTCCGAGGAGTACCAGCGGATTAAAGCGGTCCTCCTT
>JAJZPA010000194.1 GCA_021811425.1 Bacillota bacterium
CCGATCTGGGGAACGCCTTTCATATCCGACAACTTTCCGTTCTTCCCGGTTCAAGAATTCCTCTTCACCGCGCTGGGTTCCAACCTTCTCTCTTTCACCCCTGAATTCCTGCTCAGCGTCGTCTTCCTTGTGAACGTGGCTGCTTAACTCGTCCCAGTCTGGAAGCTCTGAGTTCCGTCTTTGCATTCTGGACGGGCGATGATCATGCATAGGCTCTTCTTGAAACGTAGATTCCCAGTCTTCCGGGCTGTGTTCCTCCGTTTCCGGGGAATGCCATTCCATTCTGTCCTCGCCAGCGTAAGCGTGATACCCCGACCTCCGGGAAATCCCTGGGGGCCGGGTAAAACCACGCCCCACACGGCCGCCTGCCCCAATAGCTCCCGCGATTAACCCTAGAACAGTCCCTTCTAGGATGACCTGCAATACCCCAGCCGCACGAAGCGGCAGGAACAAGGCCAAAAGCAGCGCCCCGACTCCCACATAAAGGGCCCCTGTTACACCACCCAGAACCCAGGTTTGGCTTTCCCTTCCGGTTCGATATCCACCAACAACACAGCTCAAAAAAAGTCCAATATCCACAATAGTCGTTGCACTCACTCCGCCCATTCCCATCGCTGTCCAGATCATGCCGCCCATGAGGGTCAACACGGTCACCAAAAGACCGGCACTCACTCCCCGTAAAACGGCTGTACCCATTTCGCTCTGCCTCCTCCTAATACACTCGGATTTTTCCCAGACACTGTATTTCTGGTACATATTTACGCCGGAGTTGTCCGTTTCATACATAATTATCCATTCGCCCCCAGTTACCTCTGAGAATATAGTAGATCGAAAACATTCCTGAAAGGGGGAAACTTCGTGGATTACGAACGTCATGTTGTACAGCCCGGGGACAGTGTCTATAAAATCGCCAAAGCCCATGGTGTCAGTATGGCTGCGATCATCCAACTAAACCATCTCCAGCACCCGGAGCGGATTTATCCGGGGCAAATCCTACTCATCCCAGGGCCAGATAGGGTTGAACCGGGACCCGTAGAAATTCCCGAACCGTATTTTACTTATGCTGCATGGCTGTTTGAGGCTTATGCCGGGAAGGACTCGGAGTTATCTGCCGTCACAACCTATCTTTATCAAGCTGTCGTCCTAGACCGTCCTGAATTCGATGCCTTGCTGCGTCCGATCGCGTTTGATGAACTCAACCACCTCGATCAGCTGGGCCGGGCCCTGCGCCACCTTGGAGTGGATCCTCGTTATGGTTCTTTCCGGAGTGGGCACTGGGTCGATTGGCGTTCCAAGTTTCTCAATTACATCCCCGATCTCTGTGCTATGCTCGACATGAACATGGAGGGTGAAGCCAAAGCCTGCCAGGAATATCTGGAACTCGCTCAGAAAATCCCGATCCCTGAAATCCAAGCGCTTCTAACCCAAATGGCTGCCGATGAAGACCGGCATTACCACTGTTTTCTCGATGCGAAGAACCAGTTTTGCTGTGAACCCCTGCCCATTCCCGTACCCGTGCCCGTGCCTGAGCCACCGATTCCATCAGGGCCACCCGAAGCAGGAGGGGCGGGTTAAGCACATGGAGGGTTTAAGCCTGCTGATCCCGAAAAACCCTTGCAAACCTTTCACTTTTCGGTATACTAGGAGTTAAGTGGTTGGCTATACCTGCTCTGCGGTTGGAAATACTCTAAGTAGTAAAGCCGTTGCGTTTTTAGGCGCAGCGGCCTTTTTCACTTCGTACTCACCAATACCACAGTTTTAAGGAAGCCCCTGTCATTCTGAACGAAGTGAAGAATCTGGTGAAGATCCTTCGCTGATGCTCAGGATGACTTGGTTTTCCACCACAAAGGGATGCTTTCTGACTGATAGAGCCAAGACTGAGGAGTGATATGCATGGAAAAGGTATCCCGCTTAGGAGCGGATTTTTCCCTACTCTTAGTAACTTTGGTTTGGGGAGCCACCTTCGTCGTCGTTAAATGGGCTATCGCCGATCTGCCGCCCTTTCCTTTCCTGGCTATTCGTTTCGCCTTAGCTTTTCTCAGCTTATTGCCTTTCATTATCCTGAACCACAAAAAGATTGATTCTAAAACCGTGGTCAAAGGGCTGGGCATCGGGGTTTTTCTCTTTTCAGGCTATGCCTGGCAGACCATCGGCCTCCAATACACCACTGCCTCAAATGCCGGATTTATCACCGGGCTCTCTGTCGTGCTTGTCCCTGCCCTCGTCGCGATCACCACACGAACACTACCCCGCCCTCCCCTCCTGATAGGGGTTTTAAGCGCGACCATTGGCCTGGCCCTGCTCTCTCTGAGCGAGGACTTTCGGCTCAACCAAGGGGATCTCCTGGTGCTCCTCTGCGCGATCAGCTTCGCTTTACATATTTATCTAGTCGGGCGCTACGCCCCTGAAGCGGATGCAGCGATCCTAGCCGCTGCGCAAATTCTCTCGGTCTCGCTTCTCAGCGGCCTTTTCAGCCTCATCGTTCCCCAAAGCTCAATGCATTTTACAGCCAACGTCTGGCTGGGCCTTGTGCTTACGGCCATACCCGCTACGTCTCTCGCCTTCTTTATTCAAACAAAGATGCAGCAATTTACCTCCCCGTCCCATACCGCCCTCATTTTTGCCAGTGAACCTGTCTTTTCCGCCATTTTCGCCTTCTTCCTGGCTGGCGAAATCCTGACCCCGCGCGGCCTGCTCGGGGCAGCCCTTGTCCTTACAGGCATGCTGGTTGCCGAGTTCACTGGAGGATCGGACCCCTTAGCACGATCCAAATAAAGACAAGGTAGAACCCCCCTCCCAACAGCAGGGAAGAAGGCAAAATCCTGCCCCACCGCCGCAAAGAATAATAGGGAACCAAAGCAGCCCCCAGTGCCAGTACGGCACTCCACAAGGCCAAGGATTCCAGTTTCCAAGGGGTCAACAGGATGCCCAGTGCCGGAATCACGGAACTTTGAAATACCATCGCCCCACTGATATTCCCCAGCGCCAGCGTATCTTTCCCCTGGCGCAGCCATAAAACGCTGTTGAACTTCTCCGGAAGTTCGGTCGCAATCGGCGTAATGATTAGGGAGAGGACAAATACCGGTATCCCTTGCGCCGAAGCGACCGCCTCGACCGCATGGACAAACCCCTGCGCTCCCCAAACAATGATGATCAGAGCTAAGCTGACTTGAGCCAAAACCAAGCTCACAGAGGGTTCATTTACCCCCCTGGCCAAATATAACGGCGTGATCTTTCCGTGATCCTGCCCCTGGCTCGATCGCACCGTGGCTACGACATACCCTAAATAACTGGCAACCAGCACCGGGGCAGCACCCTTCTTGAGCGATTCGGGCAAAAAAGAAGCCATAACCGCTACACTGTAAACCAAAAGAAAAAAAACAGATCCCGCTTAACCACCCGTGCGTCGATTCTTAAGGGGCTATTTCTTCGTCTAAAAAACAAAACGGCCAGGCCGGAGATAAAAAAGGCCAAGGTCGCCAGCATGAAGGGAGCACCCAGAATAGCCCCAATGCCCACCTCTTGCGTCAGGTTCCCCTCCCAGGTGCCGTTCACGAAAGCAAGGATCGGAACCATCGTCTCCGGCAGCGCCGTCCCGACCGCCGCCAGAATACTTCCCACCGCTCCGGCTCCCAGATTGAGCTTTTTACCCAGCCACTCAATGGCATTGGTAAATCCTTCCGCCCCAATCAGGATGATCCCCAGGTTGAGCAGCAGCAAGGCATAATCTCGCAAAGCCGTCGCCTTCTCCCCTTTGCAACTCAGGTGTACTCCTGAAATCTTATTCGCTGAGGGGACGAATCAGACCCACATGAATCCTTTTCCCAAGAGGCTATTTAATAACATAGAAAAATATTGGTAATTAGGCAGGAATCCCGGCATAATATAACGAAATAAATATGCACAATCATGGGGCATTTGCGGGAAGGGAGTCTAACCTGTCATGAATTCTAAAGTGCTTTATAAACTGAGTTATGGTTTATATGTCATCGGTTCGACCAATGGCGTCCGGTCTAATGGGCAAATTGCTAATACCGTATTTCAAATCTGTTCTGAGCCACTCACGATTGCTGTCAGCATCAATAGAAAGAACTTAACCCATGAGTTTATTGAAAAGAGCGGCGTGTTTTCCGTTTCCATTCTGCCTGTGACGACACCCCTGGATTTGATCGGGCAGTTTGGCTTTAAGTCTGGACGGGACCTGGACAAGTTCGCAAACCTTGCTCACCGTACGGGAATGACAGGTGTCCCCATCCTGCTGGAAAACAGTCTTGGTTACTTGGAAGCCGAAGTCGTTCAACGTCTGGATGTTGAAACTCACACTCTCTTCATCGGCAAGGTCGTAGAGGCAGAGGTACTCGGCGATGCCGAGCCCCTGACCTACGCCTACTATCAGACCGTGAAGAGGGGTTTGGTGCCGCCGACAGCCCCCACTTACATCAAGTCTCAAAACTCACCGGACCGGGAAGGGGGGCAAAAATACAAATGCTCGGTGTGCGGCTATATTTATGATTCTGCTCAGGGCGATCCGGCTTCCGGCCAGGCTGCAGGTACTTTATTTTCGGCCTTGCCTGAGACTTGGGTCTGTCCGGTCTGTGGGGCTGGGAAAGAAAAGTTTGAGGCAATGCCTTAACCAATGAGGGGGATTCAAGCGATGGCTTCGGCCAGCATTATGCTTCACATCAGATGTTCAACGACCTCGTCAATCAAGACGAGCTTTACTACGAAGCCCTGAAGTATTATGCCAACATCCTGACACCCTTCAACAAACAGGTCACGAAAAAGATCGCTGAAATACTCGCTCTCAACTTACCCGTAGCAATGATCCGTCCCAGTCATGGGATTATCTGGCGGCAAAACCCATTGCAAATCGTGGAGCGCTATCAGCAGTGGGCCCAGAATTATCAAGAGAATCAAATTACGATTGTATATGATACGATGTGGAACGGTACGCGCAAGATGGCAGAGGCCATTGCCGCAGGCATCCAAGAGGCAGACAGCCAAGTTCAGGTCAAACTTTTTAATTCTGCCCGAACCGACAAGAATGATATCCTTTCTGAGGTCTTTAAAGCCAAAGGAATCCTCGTAGGGTCGCCGACAGTCAATAGGGGCGTTCTCTCCTCAGTCGGACGTTTTCTGGAAGAAATCCGGGGTTTAAGTTTTAAAGAGAAGAAGGCAGCCGCCTTTGGAACCTATGGCTGGAGCGGCGAATCCATGGCAACCATTACGAAAGGGTTATCTGAAGCAGGGTTTACTATCGCCA
This sequence comes from Bacillota bacterium, assembly GCA_021811425.1. Lineage (GTDB taxonomy): Bacteria > Bacillota > Desulfitobacteriia > Desulfitobacteriales > Desulfitobacteriaceae > JAJZPA01. The sequence continues at coordinate 5,264 of JAJZPA010000194.1, forward strand.
CGGATGGACTGCGGCTGCTGTGGAACCCGGATGCGGAGAGTTTAGCCCGCTGCGCCGATTTCGGGAAAGCATTTGCTATTAGTTGCCAATAAACTCACGATTGGATCAAGAAATATGAAAAAGACCTCGGGGAAAAGGTTCGTTTTAATAGGGAAACTTACTGAACCATACCCAAACCGATACG
>JAJZPA010000195.1 GCA_021811425.1 Bacillota bacterium
AGCAGGGTAAGGTCTGCATCAAATCGGGGTCAGACCTTGCTCCCGTAATCCAGCAGCAGGGTAAGGTCTGACCCCGTACCTTATACGAGGAGGTGGAAGCGGATGGGTGAATTACCGAAGGGCGGGAGTTTTCTTCTCAGTCAGACCGACCCCGGAGAAGTATTCACTCCGGAAGATTTTACGCAGGAGCATCACATGATCTTTAAAATGGTGACGGGGTTTGTGGAAGACAACGTTCTGGCCCATATTGAAGACTTGGAAGCCCAGAAGGAAGGGTTGATCCGTCAGCTCTTGCAGGCTGCCGGCGAACTGGGACTCTTGGGGGCGGATATCCCGGAGGAGTATGATGGTTTTGAACTGGACAAGATCAGTTCAACCCTTATTGCTGAAGGAATGGGTCGGGCCGGCTCGTTTGCCATGACTCACGGCGGTCAAACGGGAATTGGCAGCTTGCCCATCGTCTTGTTCGGAACCCCTGAGCAAAAGCGCAAGTATCTGCCGGGGATTGTCACGGGCGCAAAGATCGGGGCTTATGCCTTAACGGAGCCGGGGTCAGGCTCAGACGCTCTGGCGGCCAAAACCAAGGCTATTCTCAGCCCGGACGGGAAGAACTACATTTTAAACGGGAGCAAACAGTTTATTACCAACGCGGGCATGGCGGATGTTTTTATCGTGTATGCCAAAGTGGATGGGGATAAGTTTAGCGCCTTCATAGTGGATGGCGATGCGGAAGGGCTCTCTACAGGAGCGGAAGAGAAGAAAATGGGGATCAAAGGCTCTTCGACCCGCACGCTTATCCTGGAAGACGTTAAAGTTCCGGCGGAGAACCTCCTGTTCCAAGTGGGTCGGGGGCATGTGGTGGCTTTTAACATCCTGAATATGGGGCGTTACAAACTGGCGGCCAATGCTTTGGGCAATGCCAAATTCGCCCTAGAACTGGCGGCTGTGTATGCGAATGAACGCCAACAGTTCAATACCCCCATCGCTCATTTTGGCCTGATCAAAGAGAAACTGGCAGAAATGGCTATACGCATTTATGTTGCAGAAAGCATGGTTTACCGTACCGGAGGCCTTTTGGACAATATGCTGCAGAGCCTGGATACATCGGGGATTCAAGGTGGGCAGGCCGCAGCCAAAGGAATCGAGGAATATGCCGTCGAGTGTTCGATCAACAAGGTGATGGCCACAGAAATGCAGGGCTATGTGGTGGATGAGGCCGTTCAGATTCACGGCGGGTATGGCTTTATTTCCGAATATCCGGTTGAGCGACTCTATCGGGATGCCCGCATTTATCGGATCTTTGAAGGGACCAATGAAATCAACCGAACCCTTATTCCGACCACCTTGATCCGCAGAGCCAAAAAAGGGGATTTGGCTTTACAAGAGGGAATGGTCAAAGTTGAGGTGCAATTGAAGGGCACCGTCCCGGTGCGAGCCGGAGCAGCCGAATTGGTAGAGGCAGCTAAAGATCTCTTCCTTTTCACTTTAGGAAGTGGGCTCAAGATATTAGGGGATAGTCTCTTAATGCAACAGGAAATCCTAGGCCGCCTGGCTGATCTGGCCATCGGTGCCTTTGCGATGGAAAGTGCTTGGTTACGGGCTCAGAAGGCCCTAGAAAGGGAGGGTCAGGCTGCAGCGAAGCTCAAGTTGACTTTGGCCCAAGCGTATAGCTACGGCCAGATCGGCACACTGAGGTTGGCTGCGGAGGAGGCCCTGGCTGCGATGACAGAGGGTCCGGATTTGGTGGAACGGTTGGCGCAGATCAATAGGCTCTGTCAGTATGTTCCGATCAATAAGGTGGCTCTACGGCAAGCCATCGCTGCTGCCGTCTCAGAGGCGGGTACCTATGTGGTGTCATAGGGTGCACAAAATTGATCATCTCCGGAATTGCCCTCGGCGAGATACAAAATCGCTAGGTGCCCACTATGAGGAGTGGAGTATAGGTGTTAATATATAACCAAGACAAAGAAACCTGGGAGGAGAAAAGAACCCATGAAAACCTTGATGACAGGCAACGAGGCCATTGCCAGGGGTGCTTATGAGTACGGAGTGCGCCTTGCAGCCGCTTATCCGGGCACTCCAAGCACGGAAATTCTTGAGAACCTGGCTAAGTATCCGGACATTTACAGTCAGTGGTCGCCTAATGAAAAAGTGGCGATGGAGGTTGGCATTGGTGCTGCCATCGCCGGGGCCAGGACCTTGGTCACCATGAAAATGGTCGGGCTTAACGTTGCCGCCGATCCCCTTTTTACGGCGGCCTATACCGGCGTTCGTTCTGGGCTTGTCATAGTCTCCGCCGATGATCCCGGCATGCATTCTTCTCAGAATGAACAGGATAACCGACATTACGCCGCTTTTGCGAAAGTCCCCATGCTCGAACCGTCCGATTCCCAAGAGGCCAAAGAAATGGTCGGGCTGGCCCTGGAGATCTCGGAGCGTTTTGATACGCCCGTCATACTTCGCACCACCACCCGCATCGCCCATTCCCAGAGTCTGGTTGAGCTCAACCAGCCTGGGGAGCGCCCTTTAAAGCCCTATGCCAAGGATGCCCGTAAATACGTCATGATTCCGGCTCACGGACGGGCCCGTCGCTTGGTTGTCGAAGAGCGCCTGCAGAGATTGGTTGAATATGCGGAAGGTGTTTCCGTTAACCGCATGGAACTAAGGGACAGGGAAATCGGCATCATCACATCGGGGATCTCCTACCAATATATCAGAGAGGCCCTGCCGAACGTTTCCGTCCTCAAACTCGGTTTGACCCATCCTTTGCCACCACAGCTGATCAGGGATTTTGCCTCTCAAGTCCAGAAACTTTATGTGGTGGAAGAACTCGAACCCTATCTGGAAAAAGAGATCCGCGCTTTGGGAATTGGGGTCACCGGTAAAGAACTTTTCCCACCCTATGGGGAGTTCTCGGCACGCCTCGTGAAGGAAAAGATTACGGAGGCAAGCCAAGCCAAAGCGGTACCCTTTGAGGCCCCTGTCCGTCCGCCGGTCATGTGTCCAGGTTGCCCTCACCGGGGTCTGTTTTACACCTTAAAGCAGCTTAAGCTCGTCGTCTCCGGCGACATCGGCTGCTATACGTTGGGAACCATGGCGCCGTTGGAAGCGATGGATACCTGTATCTGCATGGGAGCGTCCATTTCTGGGGCTCTGGGCATGGAAAAAGCCCAACCCGACCTAGCGGAGAAGGTCGTTTCGGTCATCGGGGATTCTACCTTCCTCCATTCCGGGATCACCGGACTGATGGATGTGGTCTACAATGGCGGTCATTCTACCGTACTCATTCTGGACAACTCCATCACAGCCATGACCGGGCACCAGGATAATCCCGGAACCGGCAAAACCCTCATGGGCAAGCCTGCCCCTAAAGTTGATTTTGCCGCCTTAGCCCGTGCTGTAGGCGTTCAGCGTGTTTCGGTTGTAGATCCCTTTGATTTGGAACATTCCAAGGAAGTCATTAAGGCAGAAGTGGCAACCAAAGAGCCTTCCGTCATCATCTCCAGGAGGCCCTGTGCCCTGATCATAAAGACACATGAACCCCCCGTAGAAGTGCATGACTGTACCGGCTGTAAAATGTGCTTAAAGCTGGGTTGTCCGGCCCTCTCATTCAATGAGGAAAAGAAAACCATTCAAGTGGATGGTGCGCTTTGCACAGGATGTGGGCTTTGCGTGAATGTATGCAAGTTCAACGCTCTGAGAAAGGCGGGTGTGAATTGATGGCGAATAACATGAATATCTTGCTCGTCGGTGTCGGAGGCCAAGGGACAATTCTAGCATCCAAAATCCTTACTTATGCTGCTCTCTCTCAGGGCTATGCCGTTAAAATGTCCGAAATTCACGGGATGGCACAACGGGGAGGTTCGGTGGTTACGCAGGTTCGATTGGGGGAACACATTGACTCGCCGGTCATTGACGAAGGGGAAGCCGATATGATCGTGGCATTTGAACAACTGGAGGCGTATCGCTGGGCCCACTACTTGAAGGGTGGCGGGGTTCTCATCGTCAACACCCAAAAGATCGTTCCCCTGCCGGTGTTGATCGGATTAGCCGTGTATCCGGATAACATCATCCACCGCCTGAGAGAAAAAGTAAGCCGTGTGGTGGAAGTCGATGGGCTTCGGTTGGCTGCTGAGGCGGGGAATGCCAGAGCGACCAATGTCGTGCTTGTGGGGATATTAGCCCGCTTTATGGATTTCCCGCAGGAAGTGTGGCAAGAGGCTCTCAAGGCCCGCATCCCGGAAAAGCTGCTGGAACTCAACAAGAAGGCGTTTACTTTAGGTTATGATTATCCTGGTGTGGTGGCCATCTGAAAAGCGGCAGGCAGCAAATAGCGTTCTTCATAAAGAAAAAAGTAAGATGGTTCGCACCATGAACGCGAACCATCTTTTTCAGAGGTTTGGCAAGACACAAGGGTAAAGAACGTCAGCCCCGTCCCACGGTAGTGCGGCGAGACTGACGTTGCGTGTATGGGTTAAACGGCTGCATTCTTTTTGCTGTCAAGAACAACAGGTGAGGGCTTGGTTAAGAGGGATACGACCACAAACACCACGATACTTACCGGAAGCGCCACGATGAGCGGGTCGACGTAGGTCAAGGCGCTGGTGGAGAGCGTGGGTTTGCCGAACAGGGCTTTGGCCACACCGAAGATTGCGGCTTCCTTGGCATGAATGAAGAGCACCATGTAGAGATAAATCAGGGTGCCGACGACCATGCTCCAGGTGGCTCCGACCGTGGAAGAGCGCTTCCAGTAAAGGGCTCCGACGTACATGGGGAGGAAGGCAGCCGCACTTAAACCGAAGAAAATAGAAGTGGCGATCGCAATAATACTTCCGGGCAGCACAAAGGCAACAAGCACGGTCACGAGAAATCCGACCAAGAGACCGGCACGTGCTAACCATAAGGTTCGTTTGTCATTTTGGCCGGATTTAGGATTAAGGTCATAGCTAATTGAGGTTGAAATCAGGTGGAACAGGCCGCTCAAGGTCGACATGGCTGCGGCTAACAGTGCCAAGAGGAAGAGATACATGAGCCATGAAGGCATGGCCTGAGCGATAAAGGTCGGAACAACCGTATCGGTGTTGGGCGGGTTGCCGCTCATGGCCATGGAAATTTTGCCGGCGCTTTCCTTGAAGTAAACATTGGAAAGGGCACCTACGGTGAAGGCCACGCCGGTCATAAACAGGATGAAGACCCCGCCGTAAACCAAGGCTCTGTTCAGCTCACGCCCGGATTTTACAGTAAGATAGCGCACAATTAACTGGGGCTGAGACAAGACGCCAATGCCCACCCCCATAACAAGGGTGGACATAACAAACCACCAGTTTTGCGAAAAGGCCACGGGCATGGAAGCAAAGCCGGTCATACCCTGCTTAATAAAAGCTGCCGGAACCATTGAGCGCATGGCATCAAGCTTGGCATGGGC
>JAJZPA010000196.1 GCA_021811425.1 Bacillota bacterium
TTAAGGTGGGAGGGAGGTGCCCTTATTCATGCCCATACGTGTCACGTTTCCAGGCCATCAAGCGCCCCCAATTGTAAATTCTCCCCAACCGCTGGAGCCCGCACAACCTCCACAGGTTTTAGAGAATGGGCAATCGTGGCGCAAGGGGTCTACCAATAGCAAACAGGCCAATGCCCAAACAGAAAAAGAACGGATTCACGAGATTTTAGCGGAACTGGATGCGTTAATCGGGCTGAATTCTGTCAAACAATTAATCCGCGAACTCCAAGCTTTTGTGGAAATTCAAAAGCGCCGGACACGAGAGAAACTGGTAGCCGAATCGTTGGTCTTACATATGATTTTCAGGGGTAACCCAGGAACCGGAAAAACCACCGTCGCCCGCATCGTCGGGAGACTCTTTAAAGAAATGGGAGTTCTGCAAAAAGGACATATTATTGAATGTGAACGCGCGGATTTGGTGGGCGAGTATATCGGACACACAGCACAGAAGACACGGGAACAAGTCAAGAAAGCCCTCGGAGGGGTGCTTTTTGTTGATGAAGCCTATTCCTTGGCTCGGGGAGGGGAGAAGGACTTCGGAAAGGAAGCAATCGATGCCTTGGTGAAGTCTATGGAAGATAATAAGGAGAGTATGATCCTGATTTTGGCGGGGTATCGTCAAGAGATGGAATGGTTCCTGCAAACGAATCCAGGGCTGCGCTCGCGTTTCCCAATTCATATTGACTTTCCGGATTACTCTTTAGAGGAATTGTCAGCGATCGGGCAGAGTATGTTTAGGCAGCGTCAGTATGAACTAACCCCTGAAGCTTATGAGGCTTTGCGCCGGATTCTTCTGGGGCTTGTACACACTCATCCCTATGCTGGGAATGCTCGCCTGATTCGGAACCTGGTAGAACGGACCATCCGCAAGCAGGCTGTGCGTCTGTTTCAGCGCCCGAATTCGACACGCGATGAGTTGATTCAGATTCTACCGACGGATTTCGATTGGGAAGAACCGGAGTGATAAACTGTAGGGAAAAGAGGGAAAAGCTTGGAGATTATCGGAGACTTGTCCGGGATTCGGACGAGCCAGCTGCGGCAACTGGAGGAGCTGGCCGAAATCAAAACGGAACGCACGGAACTTGTGAACCCGGAGCTGGCAGAGGGTTTGGCCCGCTTGAGCGAGGCCTGGAATCGTGAGATCGCGGTTTTTATTCAACGTTCAGGGAGCGTGGTTGGCGTGGCCGTGGGACGGCATGCCTCCGTGACCCTGCCCAAGCTGAAAAACCGATCCTCCCGCCAGATTCGCTGTATCCATACGCATCCGAACGGATCTGCCCGCTTGAGCAGTGTAGACTTTGGTGCCCTCGAAACGCTGGAGTTGGAGGTCATGGCAGCGCTCGGCGTGCGCCAGGGAAGGATCACTGGGATTGAAGTCGGATATTTAACTGAAGCGGGAATGGAGAGCACGCTCCTGCGTGCGCAAGAACTGGCCGTTTTTGACCTTCGAAATATCCGGCAGCTTAGTTCTTTCGACAGGAAAAAATCCTCCGACAGTGAGCAAGAACGGGCTTTTCTTTTGGGCCTTGAGAATGACGCTGAGCTGGGGCAAGAACTTTTGAGCGAACTGGCAGAACTTTCGCGTTCTGCGGGAGTGGAAGTGGTCGGACAAGCTTTGCAGCCTAAACGTTACGGGAGTTCTCAAAGCTATATCGGAAGCGGCAAGGTGGAAGAAGTGTCTCAGATCCTCCAAAATACGAAGGCGAACTTGCTCATTTGCGATGATGAACTTACTCCGGGTCAAGTTCGTGCTCTCGAAGCAAAAACAGGAATCAAGGTTTTGGATCGAACCACCCTGATCCTCGATATTTTTGCCCAAAGGGCGCATTCACGCGAAGGTAAGCTACAGGTCGAATTGGCTCAGCTTCAACACATCCTCCCGCATTTAACGGGCCAAGACAGAGGGCTGTCCCGTTTGGGCGGGGGGGTTGGAACCCGGGGCCCTGGCGAAACGAAGCTAGAAACCGATAAACGTCGGATTCGACAACGAATTGCCCTCTTGCTCCAGGAATTGGCCGAGGTCAAGCAGGATCGAAAGGTGAGGCGGCAGCAGCGGCTGAAGAGCGGTTTGCCACTTGTGGCTCTGGTGGGGTATACTAATGCAGGCAAGACAACGTTTTTACAAACGGCCATGGTGCAAGCGGGGCTAAGTGAGAATGCTCCTGAAGGGGAAAACAAGCTCTTCGCCACGCTGGATCCCATCGTGCGCAAGATTCCGTTGCGAGAAGGCGGCGCGATCTTGCTTAGCGACACAGTGGGGTTCATTCAGAAACTTCCCCATCAGCTGCTCAAAGCCTTTTTGGCAACTCTGGAGGAAGTACAACAGGCGGATGTCCTGGTGCAAATCTTGGATGCCAGTCATCCTCGGGCTCTGCAACAGGCGGAGACTGTGCGCCAGGTTTTAGAGGAGTTAGAGAGTGCGGCTAAGCCGATGATCACCGTCCTTAATAAGGTGGACAAGGTCGCATCGAAGGCTGAATTGAATCGCCTGGCTGGGGAGCTTCCCCATCCGATTGCGCTTTCCTTGAAACGCAAGGATTCGCTCATTCCGGTATGGCGTGCGGTTCATGGGGCCTTAGCCTGAACGTGCCGAGTGAAGTGAGAGACCAGCGTTGAAAATACTTAGGGAAAATGGATTGAAGGAGATTTTTGCGATCTTGAAAGTAGATTTGCCGGAACTTATCCGCCGCGCTGCGGCTACTGCGGAAGACGTGTTACATAAACAGATTCCCGTTGTGCAAGCACGCAGTGAAGTAAATCATGCTAAAGTGCTGCAAGCCTTTCAGAGTGAACAGGTTATGGCCTATCACTTACAGGGTACAACCGGCTATGGCCTGGGGGATACGGGCCGGGATGTGTTAGACCGTGTCTTTGCCCGCATCTTGGGTACGGAAGCGGCACTCGTGCGTGGACAGTTCGTTTCTGGCACGCATGCGATTGCTGCGGCATTATTCGGGGTTTTGCGGCCGGGGGATCATATGCTCTCGGTGAACGGAAATCCCTATGATACTTTGGAAGAAGTTATCGGGTTAAGGGGAGAAGGACAGGGGAGTCTGCGCGATTTTGGGGTAGAATATTCTGCCGTGCCTCTTGATCTTGAGGGAAAGATCCAGTACCCTTTGCTCAAAGCAGCCGTTCGGCCAAACACTAAATTGCTCATCGTTCAACGCTCTCGAGGTTACGCCTGGGGTCGCTCGCTCAGCATCGTCGAGCTGGCTGAACTTACGCAGTTTGTGCACCAGCGGTTTCCCCGGATTCTTGTTTTTGTGGATAACTGTTATGGCGAATTGGTTGAAACCTTAGAGCCTGGCGATGTCGGGGTTGATCTGATGGCCGGATCGCTCATCAAGAACCTGGGCGGGAGTCTCGCTCCCACCGGCGGCTACGTGGCCGGGAAAAAGGGACTTGTCCAGTTGGCTGCCCAGCGCTTGACTGCACCCGGAATTGGTGCCCAGGTGGGAGCGAGTCTGGAATGGCAGCGTCTTTTTTTTCAAGGGCTCTACTTCAGCCCACTCACGGTCAGCGAAGCGTTAAAGGGTGCGATTTTTGCGGCGGCTTTTTGGCAAGACTTAGGATTTGAGGTTACTCCCCTGCCAGAGGCTGAACGCACGGATCTTATCCAGGCGGTGCGGCTCGGTTCACGGGAGAAGATGATCGCGTTTTGTCAAGGTTTGCAGAAAGGCTCGCCAATTGATTCCCATGTCTATCCAGAACCAGCGGGCATGCCAGGGTATGAAAACGAAGTGATCATGGCAGGCGGTACTTTTATTCAAGGGGCCACGAGCGAATTTTCAGCTGACGGGCCACTGCGGGAGCCCTATATTCTTTATCAACAGGGCGGCATCTCCTATCATTATGTCAAGCTTGGCAATCTGTTGGCGGCCATGGCGCTCTGGAAACAGGGCCTCCTCGAAGTTTAGTTAAGAGAGGTGTAATTGTGGAAGAAGCAGGAGAAGTAAAAAAAACCGAAAAAAGCGGTGCGCGGTTTCTTTTGGAGCTTATCGAGATCGTGGTCATCGCCTTTGCCCTTTCCTGGGTTATGCGCACCTATGTGGTGGAGGCGAGGGTGATTCCGACGGGTTCGATGCTGCCGACCATTCAACTTCAGGATCGCATCATCGTGGATAAGTTTTTCTTTAAACGGTTCGATCATGTCCGACCAGGAGACATCATTGTGTTTCGGCCACCGGCCACAGCTCATGCTACGGAAGACTTTATCAAGCGTGTCGTGGGCCTGCCTGGCGACAAAGTCGAAATCCGCAATCATCAGACCTACGTGAATGGCAAAGCACTGAACGAGCCCTATGTCTCGGAAAAGTCCAAGAATGACTATGGGCCGGTTGTCGTACCCCAAGGGGAGCTGTTTGTCATGGGGGACAACCGCAACAATAGTGACGATTCGCGCATCTGGGGGTTTTTACCGATTGAGAATGTCACGGGGCGGACGTTGTTCCGTTATTGGCCGCTCAATCACTTCGGGGCTTTGGCTAAATAGCATGAGACGAGTACGACTGTAATATAACAATGATGAGAGGAAGTGGGGAATGTGATAGATAGAGCCTTGCACGTGGCCGTGCTCTTTGGCGGGCAGTCCGGGGAACATGAGGTTTCGCTAAATTCAGCGAGCGCCGTTCTGCAAGCCTTGGATCGAGATAAGTATAGTGTAGAAACGATCGGCATTTCTCAGTCTGGCCAGTGGTTTTGGGGCGTTACGCCAGAGGGGATCCACGCCAACGGGTTTCCAACTCCGGAAGAGGGGTGCCAAGTCACCTTAGTGCATGATCCGGTGACCCCCCGTTTTCTCGCCTTGGATGGACGACCTTTGGCGAATGGGGGTCGAGTTGACCTAGTCTTTCCGGTGCTGCATGGCCCGTATGGAGAAGATGGAACTATTCAGGGACTTTTAGAGGTCGCGCATGTGGCCTATGTCGGCTCAGGGGTCTTAGGATCCGCCCTGGGGATGGATAAAGACCGGATGAAAGCGGTGTTTGCCCAGGCTGGGCTGCCCTTAGCGGCTTATCTTACCCTTATGCGTTCTGAACTGCGTCGTAATTTGGCCGGATGTATCCAAAAGGTGGAGGATAAACTGGGATATCCGTGTTTTGTGAAACCGGCTAACTTGGGGTCAAGTGTTGGTATATCCAAGGCGAAGGATCGGGCTGAGCTGCAGGAAGCCTTAGAACTAGCAGCGGTTTATGACCGTAAGATTGTAGTGGAAGAAAACATTTCTGGCCGTGAGATTGAGATCAGTGTCCTGGGCAATGATGATCCAGAAGCTTCTCTGGCGGGGGAGATCCTACCAGGGAAGGAGTTCTATGACTATGAGGCGAAATATCAGGATGCGGGTTCTCAACTTCGGATACCCGCACCCCTGAAACCGAACAC
>JAJZPA010000197.1 GCA_021811425.1 Bacillota bacterium
CCTGCGGCAGAGGATTAAAGATCCTCGGCTTCGGTTGGAAGTGTTTACCCTGGGAACCCGGACTTCCGTGGAAGTATGTCTGATTCACCTTGAAGGGATTGCCAACCCTCAGATCGTCGAGGAGGTACGAACCCGGTTACAACGGATCAATGTGGATAGTCTGTTGTCCGTAAGCTCGATTGCTGAATTCATCGCCGACTCTCCTTGGTCACCTCTGCCCACCTATCAGGCTAGCGAACGCCCGGATCGCCTGACCTCCGCCCTCTTAGACGGAAGGATTGGCATCCTATTGGACGGAACGCCGCTCGCGCTGATCGTGCCCGCTGTTTTCTGGGATTTCCTTAAATCTCCGGATGACTATATTGAAAATCCTTATTTTTCTAGTTTTATCCGGATAATTCGCCTAACCTCCCACTTGATCACCTTATTGGTTCCCGGAGCCTATGTGGCCCTTACCACGTTCCATCTGGAAGTGCTGCCTCAATCTTTAGCGGTGATTATTGCCGGTGCCCGTACCCGAACTCCGTTTCCTACGGCTGTAGAAATGTTTCTCATGGAATTAACCATAGAATTGTTACGGGAAGCAGGCCTGCGTATGCCTGGAGTTTTCGGACAAACCATGAGTATCGTAGGCGCCCTGGTTATAGGGGAAGCTGCGGTGACAGCGGGACTCATCGAACCGATCATCGTGGTGCTGGTGGCTTTAACCACCCTGGCTTCCTTTGTGGTTCCCAGTTATCCGGCCGCCATTTCCATCCGTCTCTTACGCTTCCCTCTGATTCTGTTTAGTGCCACTATGGGCTTTTTCGGCCTCTTTCTAGGCGCTATGTTTTACCTGATCTACCTGGTCAGTCTGAGGTCCTTTGGGATACCTTATTTTGCCCCCCTCGCTCCCCTCTTTCTGAAAGATATGGGAGATCTGTTGATCCGGCTCCCCTGGTGGCAGCAGTTCCGCCGACCCACTTATTACCGACCGCAAGACGACAGCCGTGCAGGCCCGAACCAAAAGCCCGGGCCGGACAAGGAGCCTTAAAGCCCATGAACGTTGCCAAAATTTCTTCCCGCCAGTTTACCTGGCTGACCATCACCATAACTTTAGCGACGCCCGCGCTCATCTTACCGGAAATCGTTATATTTTACGCTAAACAAAGTGCCTGGCTGGCTCTGCTTTTGGGTACTTCCGTTACCATAGCCGTGCTCCTGCTCAACCTGGCTTTAGCCCGGAAGTTCCCAGGGCAGTCCCTTGTCCAGTACGCTCAATATCTGCTTGGCCCCTGGCTGGGAAAAGTAATCGGTCTGCTCTACGCTCTGGCCTTTCTGTACCTGACTGCGGTCTGCCTAAATATTATGTCACAAGTCGTTAAAATCTCCTTGCTGCCGGAAACCCCTCTCTGGACCTTCGTCCTGGGACTGAGCCTGTTCGCGGTGTACAGCGCCTGGCTGGGCATCGAACCGATCGCCCGCGCCAATGATCTGATCTTACCCTTCAATCTGCTCATCACCGGCAGCATTCTCCTGCTGGCCCTGCCTCACGGCAAACTGTACCAGGGATTCCCGGTCACCCAGTTGAATCTTACCGCGATTCTCAAAGGCGCTTTCCCACCTGCGGCTTGTCTGAGTGAGATTTTTTTCATCCTGATGCTGGCTCCTGCCCTCAATAAACCGGAAGAGCTGAAATCGGCCACCCTGAAAGGGTTGTTCTTTTCCGGCTTCTTTCTCACCTTTGTGACTCAAACCTTCCTCTTTGTGCTGGGGGTATACCGTGCGTCCATCTATCTGTTTCCGGCCCTGAGGCTCAGCGAGGAACTGATGTTTTTGGACATTTTTGAAAGATTTGAGTCCCTAGTCCTGACGACCTGGATCCTCCTGAATGCGCTCAAGCTGAGTGTGTTTACCTATTTGTATGCCCTGACGGCCGCGCAAACATTTAACCGCAAAACTTACAAAGGATTTCTCCTCCCCGCCCTGCTGCTCATCCCCCTGCTCGCACTGATTCCCCGAAATTTAGCCGAAATCTTTCAGTTCTGGCTGAACACGATCAGTTTTAAGCTGGTTCTGCCAGCTGTCTTCTTATTTCTGCCCGGACTGTTGCTTATAATAGCCAAGGTGAAACATCATGCTTAAACGTATTTTCCCCCTTATGCTCATCCCGCTCCTTCTTAACTTAAGCGGCTGTTGGAACCGGATCGAACCAGAAAATTACGCCTGGCTCACCTGGGGCGGTTTAGACAGCGCCGCAGGTGGAAAGATCCAGGTAACCGTGGTTCTTACCCCCCCGCTGAGCCCTGTCCCTACAGGGGCAGCCCCGCCGGAAAAACTTCTTACTATTTCGTCAGCTACCGGAGACACGATCTTTGACGCCGTACGGGAGATCAATGCCCATGTGCCCAAACGCTTGTTCTGGCCCTACTTACATGCTGTGATCATCGGTGAAGATTTAGCTCGGGCAGGGGTTGAACAGCATCTGGATGTTTTATTTCGCAACATCAGAGCGCGCAAAAACGCCTGGGTTTTTATTACCCGAGGATCAGTCGAACCCATTTTTAAAGTTGATCCCCAGATAGAGACAAATCCCGGTGTGCTGATTGATTCTTTGGTCAAATCAGAACAGCAATTTCTGGGCAAAAGCCGGGTGTTAAGACTTAAGGATTTCCAGACTGAACTGGCATCTCCCGGTCGCGACCCGGTCGTGAGTGCCTTAGGGATTTGGGACACGGACAAGAAACAAATCCTGCCCCCCGGAGCAGAAGTTCCGTCGAAGAGTGAGCTTGCGCTTGACGGCAGTGCGGTATTTCGGACGGATAAATTAGTCGGCTGGCTCTCCCCGGAGGAATCGCAGTTTTACCTTCTAGCCAAGGGCGAGATGAAAACCGGACTGGTCCCCATCCCCCATCCGGACAACCCGCAGAACGTGGCCGGGATCGAGATCGTTAGCAACAGTGCCAAATTCAAGGCCAAACTCGTCAGTGGCGAGCCCCAGGCTCAGATCAAAATTAAGATTAAAGGCAAGTTTGGCGATCAGTGGCTGAACGCACCGGCACTTAAGACCGAGGAACCCACCGAGGATCCGGAATTCTACCGCAAGCTGGGTGAAGGCTTGGAAAAGAAGATCAAATCCGGGGTGGAAAAACTTCTGACCAAAGCGCAAACAGACTTTGACGCAGACATATTCGGCGTCGGGGACTATATCATGAATCGCTATCCTAATGACTGGGACACCGTCTCCGGCAACTGGCGGGAGCGTTATCAGAAGACCACCTTTGACGTCGAGGTTAAGGTGGAGATCACCTCTGCCAATATTATGCATTCCCGTCCTCCCGTAATGGAAGATCCTGAATAGTATTTTCCCTTCTGCTTCTTTCCGACTCATGGCACTTGAACTGACTTGATTGACTCGTTGCAAATTTATAGCCCTATTTTTTTAATTCAGGCAGGAAAATAAGAAAAAAGAGCGAATTAATTACAGTGATAATTGGTCCAACCAGCGTACCTATTACGTTTGTAAGGAGGAGCTAGGATGTCGAACGTTTTGCTCAAAGTTGAATTTGACGAAGAACGCTGCAAAGGGTGCGAACTCTGTACCGCTGCTTGTCCCAAGCGGATTATCGTCATGGCCAACCACCTTAATTCAATGGGCTTTCACCCTGCGACCGTTACGGATCAGGATGCCTGTATCAGTTGCGGTTTTTGCGCCCGCATGTGTCCTGATGTGGTGATCACTTTACGACGGGAGGAGAAAAAGAATGGCTAAAGTATTAATGAAAGGCAATGAGGCCCTGGGAGAAGCGGCGATTCGGGCCGGCTGCCGGTATTTCTTCGGTTATCCGATCACACCGCAAAGCGAGCTGCCTCACTATCTGGCCTGGCGTCTGCCTGAAGTTGGCGGCGTCTTTCTGCAGGCGGAATCAGAAATTGCCGCCATCAACATGGTTTATGGCGCAGCAGGATCCGGAGCTCGGGCGATGACATCCTCATCCTCTCCCGGAGTAAGCTTAAAAATGGAGGGAATCTCCTACATCGCCGGAGCGGAGCTTCCCTGTGTGATCGTCAATATGCAGCGGGGCGGCCCGGGACTGGGAAGTATCCAACCCGGACAAGCCGACTATTTCCAAGCCGTCAAAGGCGGGGGACACGGAGATTACAAACTCCTGGTTCTGGCTCCGGCCAGTGTTCAGGAAATGGTCGATACGATGGCCAAGGCTTTTGAACTGGCGGATAAATACCGCAACCCGGTTATGATCTTAGGAGACGGAATTCTCGGGCAAATGATGGAACCGGTGGAGCTGCCGGAGATGAAAGATGTGGCAACACTCCCTGCCAAACCCTGGGCCACAACCGGAGCCAAGGGACGCCCCCTGAACATCATCAATTCACTTTACCTGGATCCGGAGGAATTGGAAGCGCACAATTTGAAACTCCAAGCAAAATACGATCAGATGATTCGGGAAGAAACGATGGCGGAATCCTATCAGACAGATGACGCTGAGATTGTTGTCGTCGGCTACGGGTCTTCAGCGCGGGTGGCTAAGGCCGCGGTGGATCAGGCTCGGGCTGAAGGGATCAAAGCCGGTCTCTTCCGTCCCATTACCCTTTTCCCTTTCCCCAAACAACAAATTGAACAGGCTTGCCGTCAGGCTAAAAACGTACTCACTGTAGAGATGAGCATGGGGCAAATGGTCGAAGATGTTCGCTACAACTTAGAGTTTCGGGTACCCGTGCATTTTTATGGGCGAGTCGGGGGAATGGTTCCAACCACCCGTGCCGTACTCACAGAAATCAAACGCCTGGCTCAAGGAGGGGAAAACGCATGATCACGGTATTTGAACGCCCACAATCTTTGACTCCGGCCAAGACCCACTACTGTCCGGGCTGTACCCATGGTATAATCCACCGGCTGGTCGCCGAAGTGATCGACGAACTGGGAGTACGGGAGGAAACGATCGGTGTGGCTCCTGTCGGCTGTTCCGTTCTCGCCTATAATTATTTTAATATGGATATGCATGAAGCGGCCCATGGGCGGGCTCCCGCCGTGGCCACCGGGATTAAGAGGGTACACCCGGATAAAGTGGTTTTCACGTATCAAGGGGATGGCGACCTGGCCGCCATCGGTACAGCCGAGATTATTCACGCTGCTGCCCGCGGCGAGAAAATTACCACCATTTTTGTTAACAATGCGATTTATGGCATGACCGGAGGTCAGATGGCACCCACCACCTTAATAGGCCAAGAAGCCATGACGGCACCATCTGGTCGCAACGCGGAAACCCAAGGCTATCCGATTCGCATGTCCGAGATTCTGGCGACCTTAGACGGTTCAACCTATATCACCAGGGTTTCCGTGCACAATCCCCAGGAAGTGGCAAAAGCCAAGAAAGCGATCAGAACCGCTTTCGAAATGCAATTA
>JAJZPA010000198.1 GCA_021811425.1 Bacillota bacterium
TATCGACCAGTGAGTAGAACGTGGCGGAGAAGAACAGCATTGTCCCGTATAATTAAGTCAGAAAATTGCAACGGGGGTCGTGTGATGAATGAAGTGCTTTGGGAACCATCAAAACAACGGGTTCAAGAGGCTAATCTAACTAGGTTCCGGGAATTTGTCAATCGTAAGTACAAGCTAAACCTTCAAGATTATCCCGAACTGTATGCGTGGTCGATTCAGGAAACCGCCGCATTCTGGGCTGCGATCTGGGAATTTGGGGAGATTAAAGCTTCCAAGCCTTATACGACGGTTTTGACCGATGGAGAGGATATGCTCAAGGCCCGTTGGTTTATTGGGGCTGAACTCAATTTTGCTGAAAACCTGCTGCGCTTTCGGGATGAACAAACCGCTCTGATCTTCAAAGGGGAGAGCACGCCCACTCGACGCCTGAGCTATGCCGAACTCTATGATCAAGTAGCGAGGCTCGCAAAGGCTCTGCGTCAATCCGGTGTGAACGTCGGGGATCGGGTTGCCGGTTTTATGCCCAATATGATGGAGACGGTAGTAGCGATGCTGGCCGTGACCAGCATCGGCGCGGTGTGGTCCTCGTGTTCTCCAGACTTTGGGATCAAAGGAGTTTTGGATCGTTTCGGGCAAATCCAACCCAAAGTTCTTTTTACGTCAAACGGATATTACTATAATGGAAAAATTCACGATTCCCTGGAGAAGGCCAAGGAAATTGTCAACGAAATTTCGAGTATCGAGACCGTTATCGTCGTCCCTTACACTGAGGCCGAACCTGATATTGCTTCTCTACCCCATGCGGTTCAGTATCACGGATTCCTTGCCCAAGAGGAGGGGTTGGGCCTTGAGTTCACCCAGCTTCCTTTTGATCACCCGGTGTATATTATGTACTCTTCTGGCACCACAGGGGTACCGAAAGGAATCGTGCATGGGGCCGGGGGGACACTGATTCAGCACTTGAAGGAGCATCTGCTGCACACTGATTTGCACCGGGAAGACACAATCTTCTACTTCACCACCACGAGTTGGATGATGTGGAACTGGCTGGTGAGCGCCCTAGCCGTTGGAGCCACCGTGCTTTTATATGATGGTTCACCTTTCTATCCGGATGCCAATGCCCTATGGCAGGTGGCTCAGGATGAGGGCGTCACGGTGTTCGGGACGAGCGCGAAATACCTGGCTTCGCTCGAAAAGGCCAAAGCTAAGCCAGGAAGCAACTATGATTTAAGTAAGCTTAGGGCCATTCTTTCGACAGGTTCGCCACTTTCCGTGGATAGCTTTCATTATGTATATCGGGAGATCAAACAAGAACTTTGCCTCTCTTCGATCTCGGGAGGAACCGATATTATCTCCTGCTTTGCCCTGGGAAATCCAACCGGATCAGTTTATGCTGGAGAACTTCAATGCCGGGGCCTCGGTATGAAGGTGGAAAGCTGGGATGGGGAAGGCCGTGCGGTACTAAATCAGAAAGGGGAATTAGTGTGTACAGCCCCCTTTCCCTCCCGACCGATTTATTTCTGGAATGACCCGGATGGGGCGAAGTACAAGAAAGCTTACTATAATGTTTATGCGGGTATTTGGCGACATGGGGATTACATTGAAATTACCGATCACGGTGGAGTGGTTATTTACGGGCGTTCGGATGCCACTCTCAATCCGGGCGGGGTACGGATCGGAACAGCCGAGATTTACCGCCAGGTGGAAGCCTTGCCGGAAGTGTTGGATAGTTTAGTGGTGGGACAAAAGTGGGATAACGATGTGCGGGTGGTTCTCTTTGTCAAGTTGACGGATGGGGTTGGGCAATTGACCGACGTCTTAAAAGCCAAAATCAAAACAACCATTCGGGAAAATACGACTCCCCGGCATGTCCCGGCGAAGATCATCCAAATCCCGGATGTTCCGTACACCTTAAATGGCAAGAAAGTGGAATTGGCGGTTTATAATGTGCTCCATAATGAACCGGTCTTAAATCGGGATGCGCTGGGGAATCCGGAGGCGTTGGAGTACTATAAGGATTTGGTTGAGTTGCAAGAGGCGTGAATTTACTTGTAACTATTCAGGGATTAGAAAGTTCTTAGGGAAAGCGTCAGCAAAGTTATGAAAAGAAAACGGGTTGCGCATGCCTCCTTCTTGCAGTACCCTAAGGAGAGATGTGGTTAGGTGGGGTGAAAGATGGGGAACTTCCATGGAGGCACGCAGAAGCTCGGCAAAGGCTCGGATGTGCAGGCTGACTCTGTTAGCAGTTATCGCTGGGTTATTCTCTCTGTAACGACCTTAACACAAGCAACAATTGCCCTTATTGCGCAAGGAATTGGTACGCTTGCTCCTTTTCTGATAACCGGACTGGGTTTAAGCAAGACACAGGTTGGGTTTGCCGGGGGGGCAGTCAACGTGGGTATGACGCTGACGGCATTATTGGCCGGACGGGCGGTGGATACGTGGGGAGAGAAGCGGGTCCTGGTCACGGGTGGGTTAGCCACAGGGGCAGCCGTGGTGCTCGCTTCGTTCTCAAATACATTCATGGTGCTGATCGTGCTCTTGATGTTTACCGGAGTCTGGGCAGCTACGTCAACCCCGGCAGGGAGTAAAGCGATCATGACCTGGTTTCCTTTTTCCCAGAGGGGGCTGGCCCTGGGTATTCGCCAGACAGGGGTACCTTTGGGAGGGATGGTTGCAGCCCTTTTGATTCCGCCCATTGCCATCAGCTTTGGTTGGAAAATAGCCATGGGCGTGATCGGGTTGGGGCCGATTTTGGGGGCGGCGCTCTGCCAAGTGGCTTATAAAGATCATCCTCTGGAAGTTGGGCTTGGCAAGGCGGCGAAGTCAAGGAAGTGGACGGAACTGTTGCGTAACAAGGAAATCTGGCTGGTCAGTCTGACGGCTATAACCTATATTGCCGCTCAGTTTACCATTGTCACGTATCTTGTGCTTTATCTTCATGACAAGACCGGCTTTTCAGTGGCCCTGGCAAGCCTCTTTCTGGCCTTGGTGCAATTCGGCGGGATGGTTGGCCGGATCTTCTGGGGCTATATCAGTGACGCCTTTTTCCAAGGTGCCCGTAAACCGGTGCTGGCCTTGATCGGGATTATGGCTATTGTTATGGCCCTGACGATGCTGGCGCTGACTCCGCAAACCCCGATCTGGATCATTGGCTTGGCGACTTTTCTGTTTGGATTTACGGCGATCGGTTGGAACGGGGTTTATATTACGCTCCTCTCTGAGGTGGCCGGAAGCGATCAGGCGGGAACAGCGGTGGGGTTAGGGCTAACTCTCTTGCAACTCGGCGTGCTCGTATTTCCACCGCTTTTTGGTTTAATGGTAGATTACAGCGGTTCTTATGAAATGAGCTGGATAGGATTAAGCATGCTGATGGCCGTGGGAGTGGGCATCTTAGGGTTTGTCAAAGAACGGCACGTGCTTTAATTCAGTCCCAGCCCTTTGCGTTTACCAACGATATGCGCTTCGATATTGGTCGCGACTTCGACCGGGTCGTCGCCGAGCGCGATCTTTCCACCCGTGAGTCCTTCGACATCTTCGGTTAAGAGTTTAACCAGATCTGGGGCACCGGTCACGAAGGGTGTGGGGGAAAGATGGGTATAGGCTCCATAGGCGACTGCGAAGACCCCGTCAATCGTTGCCTTTTGTTCCATCCATTCGGGTGCTGTGACGGCGATCGGAAGCTGCGGAATATCGACATCCAAATGATCCGCTAAGGCTGTGACGAGCATGGAGATGCGCCCGGTGTCGGTGCAGGTGCCGAAACTCAAAACCGGGGGGATTTTCAAGAGGTTGCATACTTCTTTGAGACCTGGCCCTGCCAGGTTGACAGCCTCCAGACTACATAAACCTGCGATTTCCAAAGCGTGGTTGCCGCAGCCCCCGGCGACAACCAAGATATCGCGTTTGACCAGTTCCTTGGTCAGGTTGACCGTGTTCCAGTCTTGAGGGCCGTTACGCAGGGTGGAGCAGTTGGCTAAGGCGACGATACCCTTGATTTTCCCTGCCGCGATCACATCGACTAGGGGATCGAGCTTATTGCCGAGCGCCTGGATGACGGCTTCTGTCGAGAAACCGGCAATCGCTTTTTGTGTGATCTTTGGAACTTTAGGTGTAATCTTTTCTTTCCGCTGTTTAAAGTTCTCGATGGCCAGAGAAATTAGTTGCTCGACCATCGCGTTGACTTCAGCCGGATGATAGGGGATTTTATGTTTAAGGCCCGGAACCCCGACGATCGTGCTTACACTGACCAAGGTTGCTTGGTATTTTTCGGCGTAGACATCCAGATCCGGCGGAGAACAGTTCTCTTCCATCGCCATGACATCGACGGTTCCGGTTGCGAGTAAGGGTTCGATGGCGAGCCAGTTCCCCATCAACCCGACAAAGACATCGTCGACAGGGTAACGCTGTAATAGTTCTTGCCCAGTCTCAATGGAGCCGACCACCCGCAGGCCTTTCGCTCCGGCGGCTTTGGCTTTGTGTTGCACGTCCGGGGACTTGGCCTTTGTGATGGTTGCCGCACCGGCCCAAGGCTGGTGGCCATTGAAAACGATGTTGACATATTCCGCATCCATGATCCCGAGATCGACATTCACTTCATGAGGTTGGGGTGTGCCAAACAGAATATCTTGCACCATTTCGAGGCCTATTTGGGCATTGTAGATCGTGGCTAGCCCCAGACGCAGGGCTTTGATAGCCAGGGAAACATGATCCCCATCGACGTTCGTCAAACAGCTGGCGACAGAGTTTTGCTCTTCATGCACCGCCCCGGCCGGGTACATATGTAGGTCTTTCCAGACCTGTTTCCGTTTTTTGGGAGCGAAGGCTTCAACCATGAGGTTGGGCTCGTCGATCCCAATATTCATCTGGGCATTAAGTAGGTCGGCCAATTGAATGGCCATTTGGTTTAAGTCTTGGTTGGTATTGATCCCGAGCTTTGCGCACATCCATTTAAGCTTGTCAACATCGGTTATCTTAAAAGGTGTCTTGCCTTCCCCAGTGGCACGCAGAGTGCGGAAAGCCTCATAGGCATGGTGCGAGTAGGTGCCTGCTCCCATGATGTTGGTGAGGAGCAGCTTGCGCATGGCCATCGCATCGGGCCCGATGCCGCAGACCCCGCGATCCTGGCCGCCTTTTTCACTGATGCGGCACGGCCCATTGGAACAGAGCTGACAGCTCAAGCCCTGGAGGCAAAACTTACAGCGGATTTTTTCCTGTAAGGCATAGCGGTCAAAAGCATTCGTTAGTCCGTCTTCCCGAATGCGTACGAGCATTTCCTCGACCGAATCGTGATAACTGACTCGGCCTTCCGAACGTTCCAATATGGTTTCGCTCACTATATCGTCACCCCTTATGAGATTTTCACTCATCAGTTTTTGCATAGTAAGG
>JAJZPA010000019.1 GCA_021811425.1 Bacillota bacterium
ACATTCAATGATGACACCTCGATGCCTTCTTCATGAAACACTGCATGGCAGGCTTCCATCAGTGCAGGCAACTGTTCCAGACTGGGTATCCCTACTATAAGAGAAGAAGAGGACGGGTTAGACGGGTCAAAGCGGTCAGTCTGGACAGCCTGCCAAGCAGCCTTTTCCGCCTGAAGACGGTTTTCCTCCTGATAAAGGGAATAAAAGGCCAAGACACCGGCCCACACCAGGCCCAGAAAACCGATAAGGCCCCAAACCCAGAAACTCCGCGCCCAGGAAAAATTCAACCTAGATTGCCTGGACAAGTCGTGCCGGCGCAAAAAACTCATATTCCCACGCTCCTCAAGCTCGCATCACCTACGCCCTCAGTTGCTACTCAGGTATTCAGAATTCAGAAAGAGTTGTGTGAATCTATGGTTTAGCAACAACCCTTATCCTGACTCCTGTCTCCTTTGTATTCGCCACCAATGGGGAAGCACGGGGACGGTTCTTTTGCTCCCGTCTCCTGACTCCTGACTCCTGACTCCTGACTCCTGACTCCTGACTCCTGACTCCTGACTCCTGACTCCCCAGTAAATACCCCTACCTTTTGGTCGATGGTGTTTGACTAGAGCGCCGGGCCGTCAGGGCAAAGACGATATCGCTATTACCTTCCTGGGAATAGGCCGTAAGGGTTGGTTTTTCCCAGCCTAGCTGCATAAGCTCCCGCAGCAGCCCTTCCACTTGTCTAGCTTCCCGCGCCGAAGCACGCAGATAGAGAAGCCCCTGTTTGAACTCCAGGCTCTCCAAAACCATGCCGGGAACCCCTTGCGTTTCAATCTGTGCCAAAAGTTCCCCTGCTTTGACAGACGTTGTGCCGATTTCATGCCAACGACTAAGGAGTGCTGTTTCCCGGTTCCTCTCCTCCACGTGTTTAGCCCCATCCAAACGCAACTGGGCAGTCTCTTGTCCCAGCGCGCTAATCTCTTTCTGCCATGGCAGCCAAACCAGGCTGCCCAAAATAACGCTGACCGAGAGCGCCAACCCGATCCCCAGTTTCTGTCTCCGCTTCCGGCGGCTCACGACGGCTACCGGCCAAAGATTCATCCCCTGCTGCCGCTTGAGAACCTGCCAAGCCAGCGCGAAGGCAACCGGAGCAAAACGGAACGCAGCCTCGGCCTTCACTTCCACCAACGCCACTCCTTCCCTGGAAATGGTCACTCCGATGTGTTCGAGAATTTCGTCCACTTCCTCTGACTGGTCCAAGCCAAGACACCATACCTGCCTCAAGCTGAACTCCGGATGCTGTGCCGTAAGATAAAGGATCAGACGCTCAAATTCGACATAGGCCCCCCCGACAGAGCCTCCGGTGAAGGTTCGTACAACCGTTGGCTTCAACCCGTGGAACAAAGCAATGCTCACCCCTTGCTGATCAGGGTAAAGGCAAAGCCCATCTTCCCCCTCTTGTAAGGGCAAAAGTCCGGTTAAGGCGGTGACCGCCAGTTCAACACGTTCAAGCTGAAAACCGGCTTGTTTAAAGGCCGCGACATATCCGTCGAGCGTGCTTCGTCGCACCGCCCCTGCCACAACCTCCAGAAAAGATCGTTTTTTCTCAGCTACAATCTGATAGGCATATGCCACATTCCCTTCGGGAATTGGCGTGTCTTCTTCAATCACATAGTGCAGAGCCTGCACACGCCGGCTCGGGGGAAACCAAGGAAGCCGGTGCGTGCGAATGATCCCGAGGGCCCAAGGAAGAGCGAGGAACACACGGGTGCCAACGTGACCCTTACGCGCGATCCTTGCTTTTTCCAGTACCGTAGACAAGACATCAACATCCTGGATAACCCCATGGAGGATGACTCCGGTCGGAATTGGAATTCGGTCAAAATCGACTTCGCCCAGATCGTTCAATCCAGATCCCCACTTGTGTTCTAACCATAGGCAGCGTGCCTCTCGATCTGAGAATTCGATCGCGACAACAACCATACTTCTCTATCCCCCCTTGCCACTGATCACCCCAAAGCATACTCATAACCGTCGACCCGCTGGATAGTCTTGAAATGTTGCAGCAACTTCGAACCTCGAACCTCACAGACGCCTCAGACCCCGCTCCACCTCAGATAAGCCTGAATCAGATACTCTCCCCAGTAAAGCATAATCAACGCCCCCGCGGCCAAAAATGGGCCAAAGGGAATAGCTTGACGCAGCCCCCTGCCTTTGAGCAGAAGCCCCAGCCCCCCCACCAAAGTTCCCAGGAGGCTGGCCAAAAAGATGACAGCGAGAATTCCTGGAAATCCCAGGTAGACCCCCAAAGCAGCGACCAACTTGACATCCCCAAAGCCCAGCCCTTGCGGATAGAATTTGGCAATGAGCCCAAATCCGACGCCCGCCAGGAGTGCTCCGGAAAGGCTTTGCAACCACTGAATCTCTCCGGGCATGAATATCACGCGCGTCACCCCCAGTAGCAGCAAAGGATAGACCAGGACATCCGGAAGGCGCAAGTGATCCAGGTCAATAAAAGCTAAGGCAATCAGGAATGAAACAAAGATAAGATCGAAGAGCAGCCGGGCTGAAAACCCCTGCTCCAGATAAATTCTATAAAAGAAGAGAGCACCTGTTAAGAGTTCAACCAACGGGTAGCGCCAGGAGATCTTCACCTTACAGACCCGGCAGCGCCCCCGCAGCAAGAGAAAACTGATAACCGGAACGAGTTCCCAGGCCCGCAGCACATGCCCACACTGGGGACAATGTGAACCGGGAAAGGCAATCGATTCCCCGAGCGGCACCCGGTAGATCACCACATTTAAAAAACTGCCGATAATTAAACCGAAAACTCCGGCAACAACCGCTGCATACATGGCCTTCCATCCTCTCAGAGCACTTTCAGACAGTATCTTTACCTTAGTCTGCCAACAATGACTCCTTCATACCGGCAGTGGGCATTTACTTGCTTACATCTGCGCTATTGTGATGAGGTCCAGAGGATATTACTCAGATCCTGGTTGTAAACCCGAACCTCCGCACCCGAGCCATCGGCCGTCAGATAAAGCATAATCAAATGAGTCGGTGGCGTCTGATCACTGAGCGCCGTAATGTCAGCTTTATCAAATCCCATTTTTGTGCCGGCTTTCTGCTGGGTCGTTGACGCATCCAACTTACTGATGTATTTAGGGATGAAATTGGCAAACGACAAGGCCCCCGATTCAGATACTGCCATTTCATTCAACGTCGGGTAAACCCCATTTTCCACTTGATAGCGATCCAAGGCCGCCTTCACTTCATGCCCTGTGGCGATATCCGCATTCCTCCGAGCCATGTCTGAACTGGAGGCCAGCTTCGGGATGGCAATGGCTGCCATGACAGCCACAATAATCATTACGGCCATCACTTCGACCAGGGTGAAGCCTCTGTCCCTGCTTTCTTTCGTCTCCTTTGTTTCTTTTGTCTCTTTCGGCACTTTAATCGCATTCATCTCAAACATTTCCGTCATCTTATGTATCTTGCTGGTCGTTCTTCTAACTCTCATCTCTCTCATCGCTCTCACCGCCCGCTCTCTCCTTCTTTAACAAAGCCTCTCACTGCATCTGCCCGGATATTTCAAAAACAGGCAACAGAACCCCTGCTGCAATCACCCCCACGAGAACGGCCAACACCAGGATCATCACCGGTTCTACTAAGCGGGCCCTGTTTTGCAGGCGTTCTTCCAACTCAGCTTGAAGGGTTAAGGCGACATGCCCAAACATCTCATCCCAGCGCCCGCTCTCTTCCCCAATACTCAGCATTTCTTGCGCCATTGGGGGGAAAACCCGGCTGGCCTTCAATAAGGGAGCCAAACGGTTTCCCTGCCTGATCCCGGTCAGCAGCTGATACACAGCCTCACGCATCCCCTGGCTTTCGGCTGCAGATACCCCCACTTTGAGTGCCTCATCTAAGGAAACCCCAGCCCCGAGGAGGATGCTCATGATACGGCTGAAATAAACCAATTCGCGCAAGCGCAAAATACTCCCAACCCCAGGAATGTAGGCCACTTTCTCCCGCAGGGCCAGCCGCCAGTTCCCCCGATAGCGCGCCTTAAAGCCCAAAAAGACAGCCGCACCAGCACCCACAGCCACCAGTGTGGCCACCGGAATCTGGCGAGCTGCCGCAAAAAGGATGCGGCTTAACCAGGGAAGGTCTGCACCCAAGTTCTGAAACATCTCCTCATACCGAGGCAGAACCCAGAGTCCCAGCCCATAGAGCACGCCCACAACGGCCCAAAAGAGAAACAGGGGATAAGCCAGGACACCGCGGATTTTCCGCAAAAAAGCGTGTTCTTTATCCAGTACCTCCGCTAACTGGGCCAACGCTTCGGTCAGTTGTCCAGAGCGTTCTCCCGCTTCGATCATCGCTTGGCTGAAAGCAGGCGGGGGAGGATAAGCCAAAGCCACTGCTTCGGAGAGATCAGTTCCTGCAGCCACCTGTTCGCTTAGCGCCACAGCTACCCGGCGAAATGAAGGGGCGCTCTCCCGTGCGAGAATTTGCAGAGCTGTAAGCAAGGGGATTCCAGACGCTAAGAGCACGGAAAGCTTGCGCATAAAAATGCTCCAAAGGAAGCCCGCATCATGATAAGTTCGAAAAAGTTCAAAAGAACGGCGCGGGTGAATGGACACAGGATAGCGACCTTCCCGGAGCAGGCAGGAGCGGACCGCTGCCACACTGGGCAGTTTCCAATATCCTCGGTACACGTTCCCTTTTGCATCCAGAGCCTGCCAAACATAGCCCTTCACACCTCATCCGCCCTCACCTATGATCTTAAAACGACGTCCCGCCTTTGAAGCCATCTGGATTCAGCATCTTTTCCTGAGCTGTTTCCGAGGAAATGATCCCTTGACGCAGCAATTCCGTGATCGCCTTGTCCATCGTCTGCATGCCCAGCTTGGCGCTGGTTTGCAGCACGTTGGCAATTTGGTGCGTCTTTCCTTCCCGAATTAAATTGCGCACGGCCGGAGTGGCCAGTAAAATCTCGATGGCAGCAACCCGTCCCTTTTTGTCTGAGCGTGGCAATAGCTGTTGAGCCAAGATCCCTTGCAGAACCGTAGCTAACTGCACCCTGACCTGTTGTTGCTGGTGGGGAGGAAAAACATCAATGATCCGATCCACCGCCTGCGTAGCATCATTGGTGTGCAACGTGCTAAAAACCAAGTGTCCCGTTTCAGCCGCCGTAATGGCCGTGCTGATCGTCTCCAGATCGCGCATCTCACCCACCAGAATAACATCCGGATCCTGACGGAGCACAGCACGCAGGGCATTAGCAAAGGAGTGGGTGTCAAGGCCGACTTCGCGCTGGTTCACAAGGCTCTTCTGGTGCCGGTGCAAATACTCAATCGGATCTTCGATCGTGACAATATGGCAAGCGCGCGTGCGGTTAATATAATCAATCAAAGAAGCCAAGGTCGTGGATTTCCCGCTGCCCGTAGGGCCGGTGACGAGCACCAGACCTTTGTGCAGGCGCGCAAGCTGCACGACCACAGGCGGTAGTCCCAGTGCTTCCGGCGTCGGACTTGAAAAGGGGATCAAGCGAACGACCATACCTACTGAGCCTCTCTGGCGGAAGGCATTAAGCCGATAACGGCCTACCCCTGGAATGCTATAAGAGAAGTCCAACTCCCCCATATCCTTAAACCGTTGTGCCTGGTCTGAGTTCATCATCGAATAGACAAACTCCTCAAGTTCGGGCCGGGAAAGTTTGTCCGCTCTTAAAGGAATCAGTGTCCCATCAATCCGAAAAACGGGTGCGCTCTCCACGGAGAGATGAATGTCTGAAGCCCTTTGTTCAACCGCTAAAGCGAGTAATTGTTCTACCGGCAGCATGAATGCTATCTTCCTTCCTGATTCTCAATTTCCGAAGCTACATGGAGTACTTCTTCCAGACTCGTAAGCCCTCTTTGGGCTTTCATCATTCCATCTTCCCAGAGGGTCAGCATCCCCGCTTTCCTGGCCTCGTTCTCGATCGATTTGGAACCCTGCCTGTTAAGGACGAGTTGACGAATGTTTTCATGATAAGGTAAAAACTCATGGACCCCGACCCTCCCCATGTATCCCGTGCCCCTGCAGTGAGAACAACCGCGTGCTTCATAAAACAATGATTCGGCCGAATCCCCATCCGCCATCAAATGTTTTGCCTCACCTTGGGCCGGACGTTTACAATACGGGCAGAGCACCCGCACCAAACGCTGGGAAAGTACCCCATTCAAGGCATCGGCCAGCAGGTAGGGTTCAAGACCCATATCGATCAAGCGAGTGATCGCCTCGGCCGCGGTATTCGTGTGCAGCGTCGAAAACACCAAATGTCCGGTGAGCGCAGCCGTGGTGGCAATCCGGGCCGTCGCTTCATCGCGAATTTCGCCAATCAAAATCACATCCGGATCTTGGCGCAGGATCGCCCTCAGCCCATGGGCAAAGGTCAACCCTGTCCGGACATTGACCTGCACTTGGACAACGCCTGGCAAACGGTACTCCACCGGATCTTCAATGGAAACGATATTGATCGCTTCTCGCTGCACTTCACGGAGCAGGGCATAGAGTGTTGTCGTCTTGCCGCTTCCGGTTGGACCAGTAACCAAAATCAGACCATGCGGTTCCTGCAGCAGGTGCCGGAGACCGTCCTCGACATCAGGCCGCATCCCCAGGGTAGAAAGCGAACGCTCCGCAGTTTCCGGATCGAGAATGCGAATAACCGCCTTTTCCCCAACTACGGTTGGCAGGGTGGAAACCCGTAGGTCAATCCGACGTTCGGAAAGATCAATGGCGAAACGCCCATCCTGAGGCAGTCGGCGTTCCGCAACATCCATTTTAGCCATCGTCTTGAGGCGGGAAACTACGCTCCGTGCGGCCTGCAGCGGTAAGGAAGCGATCAGGGCAAGTTCGCCATCCACACGGAAACGGATCTTAAACCCTTTTTCCTGAGGTTCCCAATGAATATCGCTGGCTCCAAGGCGAACAGCCTCTTCCAGAATCGAATCTACCAAACGGATCGTGGGAGCATCCTCGCCAGCCGTAGCACCCGCTTCCACGGCAAAGGCTTCTGGCGTTTCGGCCAAATGACTCATATCCGCCAGACGGGCAGCCGACTGCGGCATAACCAGATGCTGGCGGATCGCCGAGCGTATTTCGCTTTCCTGGGCCAGATAAGGCTCAACCTTCAGCCCTGTGAACAAACGCACGTCCTCCAAGGCGCGCACGGAGGAGGGATCGGCCATCGCTACGCGCAACATGCCATCCTGCAATTGAAAGGGAAACAAGAGATGGCGCTGCGCCATGTCCTCGGAAACCAGTTGACAGGCCTCCGCGTCAATCCTGACTTCGGTCAAAATGATTCGTGGAACCTGAAGGAACGCACTCAACACTTCAAACAAGGTATGCTTCGAAAGGAACCCAAGCCGAACCAAAACTTCCCCGATCCGCTCCCCCGATTCTCGGGATGAGGCAAGTCCCTTCTCTAAATCCCGCGCTTCAATATACCCTTGTTCGATGAGATACTGGCCAAATCCCCAGCGTTTTTCCATTCCTTTTATCCCCGCTCAACACGCTCAGTCCTACCGTTCACTGATGCAAGAAAGAAGCAAAAGAACCGTCCCCGTGCTTCCAGTTCACTGGTGCAGTTCCTGATAGCGCAGGATTCGCCAATGTCCGGATTCGTTGTGCAACAAAACCCCGATCTTACGTTGAGCCATTCCCGCCTTTGCCTTTGCTACCGACGTTACCCAGTACCCCCCTTCACTGGGAGCGGCTGTAACCGTAACCAGCCCTCCCGCAAGATCCAGCACTCCTTCCCGGAAGTCAGGATCATGGGCCAATTGTCCCTTCGCCCATTCAACGCCGCTTTCGGCTAAGTAAACTGCTTGCCGGCTCTGTGCTTCCCGTTTGGCCATTCGGTTCTCCGCACTGGCTTTCACGTAAGCCTCCATACCATAGAGGGAAAGAATTGTCAAAAGAAGCGCAATGAGAAGCGTGGCAAACCCCGCTTGCGGCCCTCTTCCGGCCTCTAATTCAGGGTGCGTTGTTTTACCATTCCTTGCCAATCTTTTTTCTGACCCCCCCACTCGGCTACCAGCTTAATCTGCCAAAGCCCAGGCTCCACTTCGTCACAAACAAAACTGGAAATCCAGCTGGCTACCGGGCTTGGCACCACATGCTCGCGGTACAGATCCTTGATCCCATCATAATCCCTGTCATCAACATAGTAATAGTCCGTCGTCAACTGACCCTTATTATCCCTGTACACCACTTTGATCTTGCCTGTGGACAGCCGCTCTACGGTTTTGGCCGTGCGGATGGCATCCGCCACCGTCCTCCCGGCGGCCAGCAGGCTGTATTGGAGTTCAAGCCGTCGTTTGTCTTCCAGATAACCCCGCCACACCCCCGTAAAAATCGGCAGGGTGGCCGCCAGCAAAACCCCGCTGATCACGAGCGCCACCATAATTTCCCAAAGAGTAAACCCCTTTTGCTCTCTTGTCGCTTGCAGGTTTATGCCTGCTTGCCGTTCCCTATTCACTCGACTCCACATGATAAAGCCCTTCCAGTTCATAACTGCGCCTTGTTTGCCCTTCCGGCCAGTCAACGAGCACTTTTACATTAAGCAGCCAAGGAACCTCTCCCCAAGCGGCAGTCGTTTGAACCTGGAAAGCTCCATCCTTTCTTGCCACCAGCCCTCCCGGGATGACCTGTCCCGTGCTTATATTCTCGGTCCAGGAATGCGCCAACAAGGTTTCAAGCTGCGCCTGCGCCACGTTGGCTGCTTCTGTAAGCATAACAGCAGCCCGTGTCTCGGCGATACTTGCCTCTTTCAGCCCATACAGGGCCGCAAAACCGAGACCAAACAGGAAAAGAGCCATCAGCACATCGAAAAGAGCAAACCCCCGCTGACGATTTTCCGACAGTCTCCTCCTCTCCTCTCCCCGAAGTTGCTTCACTGCAAAGCCTTCACCCGTCCCAAGGTATCCACACTGTATCCTAAAGCAGGGTTCCAGGGATTCACGGGCAGTTCTCGCAGATAGGGGCCTTGCCAGCCTGTAGCACCGACCGGGGCATCCAACAAATCAGTGAACAAACGCGGATACGCACCCACATCCACCCGATAGGCCTGAGCTGCTCCTTCGATCTGCACGATGTTTCCTTGGTCGATCCGCTGCTTTATAGGGAGAACCGGGGAAGCAAAGTGTGGTAACAAGCCGTAAAGCAAAAACCCGCTTAAAGCCAGCGCCACGAGCACTTCCCAAAGGGTAAACCCACAATTCCGACCTATTTCTCGCTTGGAATGCACCATATTTCACCTTGTTTAATCAGAATGCGAGCCTTCTCCTCGCTGGTTCGGAAAAACACCGTGAACTGCGGTACTTATTCCATGAATTTTGTCATTCTCCTGCTGCTCCGACACGACTTGTCCCTATCTTATATATTTCAACAGTATTATGGTATTTCTGACTACAGGCAACTATTCAGGAGTCAGAATAAGAAAATAACGGGATAGTGAACTCGTTCAACTAACGTTGAACATCGAGACTTCACCTATTCAAGAGTGGCCTTTCATGGTATAATATGGGAAGCTATATTTAAGATAATCGTCAATTGGGATGGGAATATTAGTGAGCAATTCAACGCAGCAGCACGCCATTGAACTTTTTAGCCAAAATATTAAAGAAAGACTTTCGCTTAACATAAAAGATGTACGACTTTTTGGTTCAGTAGCGAGGGGAACTGACACACCCGAGTCGGATATCGATATTTTGGTACTGGTGGAAAAGGACGATAGAGCAACCAGTGATGCTATTATGGAAATTGTAGTGGATATTAATCTTGAATACGATGTAGTTATTACCCCAATCATAATAACCGGTTCCCATTACGCCAATCCTCTTTTTAGGAAGACAGCTTTTTTCCACAATCTTGAGGTTGAAGGTGTTTCTTTATGAGTAATCCACTGCTTGGATTCACAGAATCACTTTTCTCCAAGCCCGGAGAATCTCCTCATCCGAGCAATCCTTCAAGATGATTGCCTGCCCGATCCCTTTCGGGGCGACAATAACTTTCTTTCCTGAACGATTTTTCTTGTCCGCCTCCATCCGGTGTAGCAATTTCAGGGGATTTTTAGCCTGGACGCAGGTTGGAAGCCCCAGCCCCTGAAGTAGGCGTACGATCCGCTCAAGTTGCCCCCCTGAAAGCAACCCACGGGCTTGAGCCAAGTTGGCCGCCGCCACCACGCCCACGCTCACACCTTGGCCGTGGCTTATCCCCTCATACGCCATCTCTGTCTCTAAGGCGTGTCCAAAACTGTGCCCCAGATTCAGCAGCGCACGCAACCCCTGTTCCTTTTCATCTTGAGCCACAAGGCGCACTTTTACAGCCAAAGACCGAACAGCCATCTCGCGCACGATATCCGGTTTCCTTTGGACAAGCGCTTCAACATGCTCCTCCAAGAAGGCAAACAGCTCGGCATCGCCCATCACGGCATGCTTAATCGTTTCACTAAGCCCATTTTGCATTTCATGCCAAGGCAGACTTTCCAAGGTGGAAAAATCAGTCCAAACCGCCAAAGGCGGATAAAATGCTCCTAAGAGATTCTTTCCCAAAGAATGATTCACCGCGACTTTACCGCCAATGCTGCTATCCACTTGAGCCAAGAGGGTTGTGGGAATCTGGACAAACCGCACCCCGCGCATGAAAGCACTCGCGAAAAAACCGGCTAAGTCCCCGATCACTCCGCCTCCGAAGGCCAAGACCAGCGTCCCTCGATCCGCACCCAGCTTAATCGCCTCGCTCGTCAACCGGCTGAGACGCTCCAGGGATTTTTCCCCTTCGCCCGCCGGGACTTCCAAGACATCCACCCGGTAATGCTCCAACCCCTTGAGCAGACGCTCCAAATGATACTCGGCAATGATTCGCTGCGTGATCACCAGAATATGTTCGATATCCCCAGCCCGTGATTCCAAGTATTCCCCCAAATCTTCCAACGGCACCCCCAAAAATACCGGATAGGATCGCCCTGCCTCTACCTCAATCTTTTGCCAATTCGCGCGAACCATCTTCTTGTCCCTCCAAACGAAAGAGTATTTCTCCCGCAACTTCGTCTACATCTTTATCCGTAGTATCAACGATCATATCAGCCCCGGCATAGATTTCCTGGCGTGCGTGCCAGAGCGCTTCTAGCGTTTCCCGGCTTCCCTTTAGCAAGGGGCGGGTATTGGGACGAGCACCAACGCGCTCCAGAATGGTTTCCACCGTGGCATAGAGCTGTACCAAAACCCCATGTTGGGCCAGGAAGGCCCAGTTCTCGGAATTGAGCACCGTACCTCCGCCAGTCGCAATGATACACCCTCTTTGTTCACTGAGACGCTGCACCAACAGAGCCTCTTCGGAGCGAAAGCGGGTCTCCCCGTGTAAGCGGAACAGTTCTGCCACGCTCAAGCCTGTCAGTTCTTCAATCGCCGCATCCGTATCGACAAAGTCCCAATCCAGGCTTTTGGCCAGGCGTTTCCCCACTGTGCTCTTGCCGGTGCCCATAAATCCAATAAGCACCAAATTCTTATCCGGATCCATCCTTATCACCTACACCGACTTCAAATAGACTTGATAGTCATCCCATGCGGCTTGAAGTTCTGCAAAACTGTCTGCCGGGAACTTTTCCAGTACCGCTTGCGCCAAGGTCCAAGCCACTACCTGTTCAAGCACCACCCGTGCGGCTGGAACCGCACAGACATCGGAGCGCTCCACGCTCGCTGTCAGCTTTTCCTTCGTTTCCAAGTGCACCGTCGGCAAGGGGTGATACAACGTCGGAATCGGTTTCATCACTGCCCGCAGGATGATCGGCTCTCCATTACTCATCCCGCCTTCGATGCCGCCCGCGTGATTCGACAGGCGTCCAAATCCGACCCCCGGCCGATAGTCAATGGGATCATGCACCTGCGAACCAAAACGCGATCCGGCTTCAAACCCCAGGCCAAACTCTACCCCTTTTATAGCCTGGACGGAGAGAACTGCCTGAGCGAGCCGCCCATCCAGCTTGCGATCCCACTGAACATGAGAACCGAGGCCAGGCGGTACCTTCAGGGCCTGGATCTCGATCACCCCGCCGAGGGATTCCCCCTTCGCTCTGGCCTTTGACACAAGCTCATCCGCCGCACGTTCCGCTTCAGGATCCCCCATAGCCCATTGTGAAGCCTGCACATCCTCCCAAAGGCCTGGACTCTCTGCTGCCTTGACGCGGACGTCCCCGACCGAGAGCACTCGGCCGCGAATGTTCACACCGAGCGCACTTAAGAGCTGGCGAGCCACACTGCCGACGGCTACCCGCATCGCCGTTTCGCGGGCACTCGCGCGTTCCAGGATATTCCGCACGTCTGTCCGATATTTCAGCGCCCCTGTCAAATCCGCGTGCCCCGGGCGCGGTGCGGTCACCTTCCGGCTTACAAGATCGGCTTCCTCACCCACCGCCATGACCTGGCTCCAATTCGCAAAATCCCGGTTCTCAATCTCCAGTGTGATCGGTGCCCCGGTGCTCACGCCTCCCCGGACACCGGACAGAATTTGCACCCGATCCTGTTCAATCGCCATCCGACCGCCGCGTCCAGGGCCTTGCTGCCGCCGTCCGAGGCTCTCGTCAATCACCTCCCGGCGTATCACCACGCCTGCAGGCAATCCTTCGATAATCCCGATCAATTTAGGGCCATGTGACTCACCCGCTGTTAAAAACCGCATCCGTTTTCCACTCCTTTCCCAGCCTGTTTACTCTTCACGGATTCTCCCCCCCACCGGAGCCACAATTACCTGGCGCGTACGCCCTGCTTGATTGACCAGCGCTATCGGCGTTCCGGGAAGTGGATTACCGCTCGCATCCAGAATAAAATCCTGAGGTGTATTATAAAACCTTACCCCGTCGCTCAGACCGACTTCTTTCACTTTCACGCCCTCCCGATAGATGCGATAAGACCTTTGAGCCAAAGCAAATTTCACCTGGTACCAGGTGTTTTCCGACAGAGCAGCTTGCCGGGTATCCCGAATGTCTTCCAACAACATCGTGGCACTTAAATTCAGAGCCTGCCCCTGAAAATCCAGCGGAATCTTGATTAGCAAAGTAAATCCTGCTCCGGCCAAAATCGCCAGGGCGAGAAGAACTTCTACCAGTGTCATCCCTCGTACGGTCTGTGCCCCTAAATTCGTGTGATCAGACCAGCCCATGCTAACCTCTCCTATCTCCTAAAGGGCGGAAAGCAGCGCTTTCCGCATCACCTCCACCGGCGCTTCCTTTTCAAACCAAAACTCCCAGGCTAAAACGCCCTGATAAAGCAGCATGTCAAGGCCATTCAATGTCTGACACCCCAATTTTCTCGCTTCTTGCAGAAGCGATGTCTCCCAGGGATTGAAAATAATGTCGACGACAAGCGCATGTTTGGCAATCCCTTGCAAAGAAATAGGATAAGTTTCCCCCCGCAGACCCACCGAGGTAGTCTGCACCAGCAAATCCAGTCCGGGAAGCCACTGCCCCTCCTCCAGCCTGCCCCAGTCCGCCTCTCCATCCGTTTGAGGCAGATCCTGAGCCAGTCTTTTCGCCCTCTCCGGCGTGCGATTGAGGATTTCCAGCTTCATACCCTGTCCAGCCAAAGCGAAAGCAACCCCTCGGGCCGCTCCGCCCGCTCCCAAGATGACTGCCCGTTTACCCTGAACGTCTCCTAAAAGGGATTCCACCGAACGCAGAAACCCGCCTCCATCCGTGTTATGTCCAATCAGGCGACTACCCTCACGCTTGACTGTATTGACAGCCCCGATCCGCTGTGCTTCTAAAGTCAGCTCATCCAGATAGGGCATTACCGCTTCCTTGTGGGGCAGGGTCACATTCCACCCTGCAAAACCTAAGGCTTTAAGCCCCAGCACGGCATCTCCCAACTGCTGCGGATGCACATCGAACCTCAGATAGTCTGCATCAAGGCCCAAGGCCTTAAAAGCCGATTCATGCATCTGTGGAGACAAGGAATGGGCTATTGGATGTCCGATGACTGCAAAATGTCGCTTCATAAGCCTCTCCTGAATCTTAGGGTGTAACCCTATTCTCATTATCTAACATAAGGAGGGAAAAACGGAATGGCAATCCATTCCGTTCATTGAACTTACGTTATGCACCGGCCTATTGGTCATCCCCTAACTCTAATGCGCCTTCGGGCTGTCCGGTTTGGGAGCTGAGGCTTTTTTCATCAGCCAAAGCACCGCTTTTTCGATCTGACGCAGGAAACGGGTTCCGATGAATTCACGGCTACTCATCGGTACGACCAATATCGTATAAAGCCCAAGCCGATTTCCGCCCATAATATCGGTAAACAGTTGATCGCCAATGACCGCCGTATCCAACGGCCCCGTACCCAACAAAGCCATACCTGCACGAAAAGCCCGGCGTCGGGGTTTGGTCGCCCGAAATACAAAGGGAATCCCTAAGCGATCCGCGACCACGGCTACCCGCTGCTTGCGTTTATTATTGGAGACCACACAGGCCTTAATCCCAGCTTCCTTCAGAGCTTTGAACCATGCTGCAACTTTGGGGCCAACTTCCACGTCATTCCATGGTGTCATCGTATTGTCGAGGTCGATGATGAGTCCTTTAATACCATCTTGGATGAGCCGTCCGATTGAAATATGGTCTAATGAATCAGCCTCAAATGTAGGACGAAAAAGCTCGAACATCGAAACCTCCCCAGACATTGATTTGTTGATATTATACTCCGAAGAGTGCAAGGGAGCAAGGTTTCCTTCACTTTATCCCCTGGCCTTCACTCATCTCCTCCAAAAGTTTTTCAATAGCCTTCTTCTCGATTCTTGAAACATAAGAGCGGCTGATCCCCAGCGTCCGGGCGATCTCGCGTTGGGTGCGCCGAGGGCCGTTCATCAAGCCATAGCGCAGGGAAAGGACGAGCCTCTCCCTGTGGTTTAGTTTCTTTACCTTCTCTAAAAGCGCTTTCTGTTCAAACTTATTTTCGATCTTGTCTGAAATAGCCTCCTCTTCCGAATCCAGAACATCAATCAGGGTGATCTCATTACCTTCCTTGTCCACCCCGATCGGATCGTAGATCGAGACCTCTCCCCGAGATTTCTTGAGTGAGCGCAGATGCATTAAAATCTCATTTTCGATGCAGCGGGCTGCATACGTCGCCAGTTTTGTCCCTTTATCTGGATTGAACGTGTTGATCCCTTTGATGAGTCCTATGGTACCAATCGAAATCAAATCATCATTATCTTCGCCAGTGCCATCAAACTTCTTTACCAGATGAGCGACAAGGCGTAAGTTATGCTCAACCAACTTATTGCGGGCATGTTCAATCTCCAAGGATTCCTGACGTGTGTGAACAACGCTCTCCTTACCCGCCTTGAGGATACTCAAATAACGCGACTCTTCTTCTTCGCGCAACGGTTGCGGAAAGGCATTGTTATTAATATAAGAGACTAAGAGGGTAATCCCTTTGAGCATGGAAAGTGCAATACCAACGACAAGCAACTCAGACAGCATGTTTTCCACCCCTTTCGCATACCGGCTCTAATACCTATGCTAGAAAGGAGGAATTTCTGCTTATCCCAAAAACATTCCAGCCCAGTGAACGCTCAAAATGTTTGGCCAGGGTCAGATAGTCCGAATAGGTAATTTGTGGGTAACATGACCAATACCACTGAGAAAGCCATCCGCTATTTTTTATGGGGAATGAGAAGCCAGCTGTTTTGGGACGGGAACAAACGCACCAGCACCCTAGGCGCGAACAAAATTTTGATTCAAGATGGTAAGGGAATTTTAAGTGTGAAAGAGCAGGATTTAAGTGAATTCAATCAGCGTCTCA
This sequence comes from Bacillota bacterium, assembly GCA_021811425.1. Classification (GTDB taxonomy): domain Bacteria; phylum Bacillota; class Desulfitobacteriia; order Desulfitobacteriales; family Desulfitobacteriaceae; genus JAJZPA01. The sequence goes on from JAJZPA010000019.1 coordinate 15,831, forward strand.
CGAATTTCTATAATACCAATGATTATTCTGTAATCGATGGGTTTATTTATAACCGCTGTCTTAGAGGGATCGATTTTGAAGAAAGCCAAATGTGATAAGCCGCAAGCGCTTGTCCCAGGGCCAAGCCACCGTCGTTGGCCGGAGTGTCACGATGAACAAACACTTGCAAGCCCTCTCGTTGCAAAATGTCCTCGGTCAGAGTCAGTAAGAGCGGGTTTTGCCAGACCCCTCCGCTGAATACGACGCGGGTAAGCCCCGTGCGAGCCTGGGCCTCCCGCACACCGGCCCCGACCATGTGCGCCACAGTTTGATGAAACTTGTAAGCGATGACGCGCCGCTCCACTCCGGCCAAGCTGTCCCGGCAGATGCCACGCAACATGGCTCCGACCGCAAGGACACCATCCTCCAGCTCAAACGGATAAGCCTCCTCCCCATATTCGTCCTCCACTCCATCCTCTGGGGTCAGCTTTGTGTTTTCTGCTTCAGCGTCAGCTGCTGCTTGTCCAACCCCCGCACCATGCTCCTGAATCCTCTCGGAGCCGACTTCCGCGTGATAGCTCCGGGCCAGTTCCCCCAGTTCAATGGCAGCCTGACCGTCGTAGGTGTTGTGCAGGCAGACCCCTAACAAGGCAGCCACCGCATCAAAAAGCCTGCCGGCGCTCGTCGCTGTCGGTGTATTCACTTTGAGTTCCAACATGCGTTCAAGAAGCCGCCGCTCCTCGCGGGGCACGGCTAACAGAGCCCCCGCGTAATCTTGCCCTTCAGCACCTAAGGCTGTCAGCAGATATGCGACGGCTACCCGCCAGGGATGATGTACGGCCTGTTCCCCGCCTGGCAAAGGCACCCCGGCCAAATGCACAAGTCTCTGGAAATGGCTATAACCACCGGCCAGAATCTCAAACCCCCAGAGGGTGCCATCCGATCCATAACCTGTGCCATCCAAAATGGCTCCGATGACTTCTCCGTCCAGCTGATTGTCGGCCATCGCCGAGACCATATGGGCGTGGTGATGCTGGACAGGAACCAGCCTGATCGAGGGTTTCGCTTTGACCGTCCCTTTGCCTATCCTGCCGCCGATCGCACGATCCAAGCGTCCGTCTCTGAGGGCCGCAGTCAGGGCGTACGAAGGATGGGGATCGTAGCCGACCACCGTCGGCGCAATCTCCAGCAGTTCCCTAAAATGGCACAAGGATTCACGGTAGTGGTTCAGTCCCTCCAACGTATTCATATCTCCAAGATGCTGGCTCAAAAAGGCATTGTACCCTTTGATCAGGCAAAAGGTGTTTTTCATCTCCCCGCCCACCCCTAGAACATCCACCCTGGCTGCGAAACCAAGTCGGACCGGGGACGGAACATACCCCCGTGAGCGGCGATAGAACTGCAGCGCACCCTCGATCACTCTCACCACAGAGTCATCACAGCGGTTGACGATCTCCCGATCATGCAGTAAAAAATCATCGGCAAATCGCGGCAAGTCATGCAAGGCTTCTTCGTTATCTTTCACGATCGGCAAACCACGGGCATTTCCACTGGTCATCACCAACAGGTCGATATCTTCAGGGAATAATAACAGATGCAGCGGGCTATAAGGAAGCATGACCCCGAGAGTGGGATTATGCGGGGCCAATCCCGCCGGGAGTTTACCCGAAATCTGATCGAGAACGAGGATCGGGGCCGCTGGTGATGTGAGAATCTCACGCTCCCTGGGGCTCACCCGACAATAGCGTTCGACCGCAGAGATATCTCTGGCCATCACCGCCAGGGGTCGATCCGGCCGGTTCTTAGCCTTGCGCAACCGGGTAACCGCTTCTTCGTCTAAAGCCGAACACACCAGATGAAAACCGCCGATGCCCTTCACTGCCAGCGTCTTGCCCTCCTGCAGGAAACGATGAACAGCCTCCTCCCACTCCCCTTCTACCGCTCTCCCCTCGCGATCCAGGAGCCAAACCTTCGGCCCGCACTTGTGACAAGCGGTCGGCTGAGCGTGAAAGCGCCTGTGAGCCGGGTTGTGGTAGTCCAGATCACATTCCGAACACATCGTAAACGGGGCCATCGACGTTCGCGCTCGATCATAAGGGAGACCCTTGATGACGGTAAAACGGGGACCACAATAGGTACAATTTGTAAAAGAGTAGTGATGATAGCGTTCGCCTGCCGCCAGAACTTCATCCCGACAGGAATCGCACATGGCCAGATCCGGAGGAATCAAAGCCTCTGGGCTCTCACCGACCCGACTGGGCAGGATACGAAAATCCGGAAAGTGCTCACAAGGGATTTCGGTTTTGGTCAAGCGGGTGATCTGAGCCAGAGAAGGCTTTTCAATGTCCAGCTCCCGATAAAATCCCTCCAGTGCAACCAATGAACCTTCTGCTTTGATCTGAACTCCTTGTCCTGTGTTGAGTACCCATCCTTTAATCTCCCGTGTCAAGGCAAGACGATAAACAAAAGGCCGAAAACCCACACCCTGAACCAAACCAAACACTTCGATATACCAACAGAAAAGGTTTTTCTCACCTTGCCTCATCAACAGCTTCAACCTCCCTGGCAACGTTTAAGCCCGGCAGTGCTCCGAGAATCTCCAATTTTTCAAGAATTCAACTACGAGCCAGAAGGAGTCTCCCACTTCTAAGAGGGAGCTGAATTCGGCACAGTGAACTCGTTCAACTAAAGTTGAACATCGAGATTTCGGTGGGGGAGACTACCACCGAATCCACGAGCGAAGCGAGTCCACTGACTCAGTCTCAGGAGGTGCCCAGCATCCCGTGCTCCTTTAAAGACTGCTTCACAAGCTCAATCAGACGGTCAGCCCATTCTTTTACACCTTGCTCTAAACGGGCCGAAACATAGAAAATCTCCATTCTCGGATTGAGACCGGCAAGATCTTGTTCCATTTCCTCCTTGCTGAAGTCGGTGTAGGGAAGCAAGTCCACTTTATTGAGCACCAACATGTGAGCATCCCGAAACATGACGGGATATTTGACGATCTTGTCGTTTCCTTCCGTCGTGCTCAAGAGCACCACTCTCAGATCTTCTCCTAGATTAAACTCGGCCGGGCACACCAGGTTGCCGATGTTTTCGATCAGGATCAGATCGAGTTGGGAGTATTCGAGTTTTTGCAGTGCTTGATAGACCATACGGGCATCCAAATGACAGGCTCCATGGGTATTGAGCTGGACCGCTTCAACTCCCTGAGCAGAAATGCGATCCGCATCGCGGGTCGTGGCGATATCCCCTTCAATCACCGCAGTCCGCAATTCCCTGCTCAAATAACCCAGGGCCTTTTCCAGCAGAGTTGTTTTGCCTGCACCGGGGGAACTCATGATGTTAACGAGAAAGATGTTGTTCTCCAGGCAAAGGTAGCGTATTTCCTCGGCCGTTTCCTCATTGCGGGCTAAAATGGGAGTTTGCAGTTCAACCTTAATCGTCATCGACGTTCCCGTCCTCTCCTTCATAATGATCAATATACAGTTCACGCCCGGAAATGACCTCAACATCAAGTCCCCGGCAGTCCGGACAGACGAAAAGGACATTGTCGAGTACCGGAAAGCATCTGCCACAGGATCGGCACTTCCCCCTTGTTTCTCTCTCCTCGATCTCCAACACCGCATCTGAACGGAAAAGATCGTCCGCTTTATAAACGTCAAAGGCCAACTGCAAGGCGTCAGGCAGAGCCATGCTCATTTTTCCCACGACCAGTTTGACCCTGTTTATCTTCTCGATCTGATTGTGACGGGCACTCTCTGATAACAGCTCCACCATCGAAGCCATCAGACCCATTTCGTGCATCGTTTTGCCACATCCTTTACTCACGGCTCAGCGTAATGCCAACATTTTAGCATTAATTTGTCGCAAAAATCAAATTGAATCTTGACTTGAGGCATTAGATGGCTATGCTGGTATTTAGAGTGTATAATTTTTGGACACCTCAGGCTGAGCGTCGGAGTCCGAAACATATCCGGAAACCCAAATATCGCGAGTAAAGAGAGGTTTCGCAAACCATGGCCACGACACCATCAAAAAGCAACCCTACAGACGGCAGCAGCGGGGGCATCGCGGGTCTGAGTGAAACGCCACGCGGAGAACGCCTCCACATCGCCTTACTGGGACGGCGCAATGCCGGCAAATCCAGCCTGATCAACGCCTTGGCCCACCAAGATGTTGCCATTATTTCCCCAACCCCCGGAACCACCACTGATCCGGTTTATAAGGCGATGGAGATTCTGCCGCTCGGGCCGGTCGTCCTCATTGATACCGCAGGCTTGGATGATGAAGGGATTTTGGGTGAAGAACGCATACGCAAGAGCCTCTCCGTGCTGGATAAAACAGACATCGTCATCCTGGTTGTCGATGCTTCAACGGGTTGGGGAACTTGGGAAGACACCCTGTTAACCAAGCTCAACAACCGTGCCCTACCCACGATTTTGGTGCTCAATAAGTCTGATCTTATCGAGGAACCCCTCAGAGAGCATCCGCCCTGGATTCCGGTGAGTGCTTCCCAAGGCAGTGGCATCGACCTCCTAAAAGAAGCCCTGATCGAGTTAGGCACCTCGACTCGGGAAGAACCCAGCCTCATGGGAGATTTGGTTTCTACCGGAGATACCGTGATCCTGGTCGCACCCATCGACCGTTCGGCTCCGAAGGGGCGACTGATCTTACCACAGGTTCAGGCCATCCGGGATCTCTTAGACCACCGGGTACAGGCACTCGTGGTCCAGGAAACAGAACTTGCTTCTGCCTTAAGCATGCTCAAAACCGCCCCCCGTCTGGTTGTCACCGACTCCCAGGTCTTTAAGGCTGTTAATGAGTTGACTCCGTCTCACATCTCCCTTACCTCTTTCTCTATCCTTTTTGCCCGGTATAAAGGCCATCTGTCTCAGCTCGTGAGTGGAGCCAACGCCATTGAGAATCTGAAGCCGGGCGATCAGGTTTTGATCGCGGAAGCCTGTACCCATCATCGCACAGACGATGATATCGGCACGGTAAAAATTCCCCGCTGGCTTGAACAAAAAGTTGGCGGCCCGCTTTCCTACACCTGGGTTAGCGGAGGAACGTTGCCCGAAAACCTCGATTTCTTTAAGCTCGTCATCCATTGCGGGTCCTGCATGTTGAACCGCCAACAAATGCTCTCCCGTTTGGAACGTATCCGTCGGGCCGGAGTCCCGGTCGCCAACTACGGTGTCACGATCGCTTACCTCCATGGCATCCTCGAACGCGTCTTATCCCCCTTTCCCCAGGCTTTAGCCGTTCTGAAACCGGCACCTGCTGTTTCTGAGCGATCTCCTAACCCTCCGGTTCACCTACCCCAAGCAAACTCCTGAAGCAGGCGGAGAAATGACAGAGGCGGCTCCCGCCAATTCGATCGTTATAAGGAAAGAGGAAATAACATGCTTAAGCCCGAAACGGCTGCGTTTATCGCTGAAAACCGCATTCACACCCTTCTGACCACAGCGCAAAAAGACGTTCAGTCTCTGCCTCGTGCGGCCATCCTGCACATCATCGAGAAAGCACGCCTAGCCCAAGGCCTTTCCCTGGAGGAAACGGCCATCCTCATCTACTCGGAAGACCCCGTAGTCATCGCCGAAGTATTCTCGGCCGCCCGTGCGATCAAAGAAGCCATCTATGGTCGACGCCTGGTCTTCTTTGCCCCCCTATACCTCAGCAGTTATTGCCTCAATAATTGCCTGTACTGTGGCTATCGGCGCGACAACCACATTACCCGGCAGCGCCTGAGTCTGTCCGAGATCGCCCAGGAAGTCACTGCCCTGGAAGCCATGGGACATAAGCGCTTGGCGTTGGAATGCGGTGAGGATCCCCGGGAATGTACGATGGACTATCTTGAAGAAGCCATTGCGACAATCTACGGTGTTCATCACGAGCGTGGGAGCATTCGCCGGGTTAATGTAAATATTGCCGCAACCACCGAGGAAAACTATCGCCGTCTTAAGGCTGCCAAAATCGGCACCTACATTCTTTTTCAAGAAACCTACCATCGCCCCACCTATGCGAAAATGCATCCTGTCGGGCCCAAGGCAGATTACGATTGGCATACCACCGCTCATCACCGGGCCATGCGCGCTGGGATCGATGACGTCGGCCTTGGCGTACTCTTCGGTCTCTATGACTTCCGGTTTGAAATTCTCGCCTTACTGCAACATTCCCAAGAATTGGAAACCTCCTTTGGCGTCGGACCGCACACCCTCTCAGTTCCGCGCCTGCGTCCGGCTCCGGGCGTTAATTTAACGGACTTTCCACACCTGGTTAGCGATCATGACTTCAAGCGCATCGTTGCTATCCTGCGCTTGGCCGTACCCTATACCGGACTCATCATCTCCACCCGTGAAGAATCTTCTTTGCGCAATGAACTTTTGGCCCTCGGCATCTCCCAACTGAGCGCAGGCTCCTCCACCGATGTCGGCGGCTACGCCTCGGCTTCCCGCACTTCCTCCTCTCCCCAGTTTAGTGTGGAAGACCATCGCTCACCGGATGAAATGGCCGCCGATCTTTGCCGTTTTGGCTATCTCCCCAGCTTTTGTACCGCCTGTTACCGTCAGGGTCGAACGGGAGACCGCTTTATGGCCCTGGCCAAGACAGGTGAGATTCAAAACACCTGCCAACCCAACGCTATCTTAACGTTCAAGGAATATCTTCTCGACTATGCTTCCCCTGACGTACGTCCACTGGGGGAACGAACACTCCAGGCACATCTGGAACAAATCAAGAGCCCGACCATTCGGGCCCTTACCCTGGAGCGTCTGGCCCGGTTGGAACAGGGAGAACGTGATCTCTACTTTTAGCAGCTACCGGCACCAGCCCCCGCCACTGACAACACTCGATCCTGCCACTGACGACGCCACCGACTTGCCACCGACTTTGCTGCCAACTTCACTCATAGGAGGAATTTTCATGCCGGTCGTCAAAACCATCGAAGACAAGTGTAAAGCCTGTTATTCCTGTGTGCGCAATTGTCCGGTCAAAGCGATTAAGGTCGAACTGGGCCAAGCGACAGTTGTGGAAGACCGCTGCATCAGTTGTGGGAATTGTGTGCGCGTCTGCTCACAAAACGCCAAGCAGATCGTTAGCTACGTCGGAGAAACGAAGAACTTCTTTAATCAGGAAGAAGTAATTGCCCTGCTGGCTCCCTCTTTTCCAGCCTCATTCTACTACCTGGAGCCCATGGAGTTGTTTGCCTCCCTCAAGGAACTGGGATTCAGCCAGGTCATCGAAGTAACGCATGGCATTGAACTAACCGTACCGGCCTACCGCGAATTCCTGGACAAGAACCCGGAAACCGCCATTAGTTCCTACTGTCCGGCTATCGTGGGGATGATCGAACGCCATTTCCCAACCCTAATTCCCTATCTGGTTCCGGTGGATTCCGCTGTTCTGGCCTCCGCCAAGTACGTTCGCTGGAAACATCCCCAGGCCAAAACGGTCTTTATCGGACCTTGTATCGCCAAAAAAGAAGAAATGACGGAATTCGGCCGCGGGGTACTCGATGCGGTGCTGACCTTTAAAGAACTCAAAGCGATGTTGGAGGAGAGAGGCCTGCATACACAGATGGCGCGCGATCTTCCCGAACGTCCACAGGGGAATTCCCTGCCGCCCCTTTTCCCTCTGAGCGGCGGCCTGGCCCGCAACATTGACCCGGAGGGCACGATTTTCTGCGAAGAAGACGTGGCGATCATCGACGGCAAAGAGGATTCCCTGGAATTCCTGCACAATCTGCAGGATGGCGTGGTACAGGCCCGTTTCGTCGACATCTTGCTCTGCAAAGGTTGCATTGACGGACCGGAAATGGATAGCCCGTTGGATCTCTTGAACCGCAAGTATCAGATCTTTAAATATGCCCAAACCAAGGACCGGGATGTGCTCGAACCCCATCCCCCTTTTGACTTACGGCGGGAATTTACCAACAAATCACAACCCCTCGTGGAGCCCAGTGAATCCGAAATCAGAGAGATCCTCCGCTATACCCGCAAATTCAAACCTGAAGATGAACTCGACTGCGGTTCCTGCGGCTACAGCACTTGCCGGGAAAAAGCCATTGCTGTCTACCAGGGGCTGGCAGAAATCGACATGTGTCTACCCTATCTGATCGAACAATCCCATGGTGAGATCGAAATCTACAAAGAACGCTTGCGTTTTAAGCAAACCTATCGGGAAAACGAGCAATTTCTGATCGGTATCAGCAGTGCCAATCAGGAATTGCGTCGTCTGGCGGTCAAAACCAGCCGCAACGACGCCAATATCCTCATCCAGGGGGAAAGCGGCGTGGGTAAAGAAGTCTTTGCCCAATTTGTACACCGGCTCAGCAACCGGAGGGATCATCCTTTTGTCGGGATCAACTGTGCCGCCTTACCGGAAAACCTGCTCGAATCCGAGCTTTTTGGGTATGAGGATGGCGCCTTCACCGGAGCTAAGAAAGGAGGAAAACCCGGCAAATTTGAATTGGCCAAAGGAGGCAGCATCCTTCTAGATGAGATCGGGGACATGCCCTTGACCATGCAGGCCAAACTTTTACGAGTCTTGCAAGAAAGAGAATTTGAGAGAGTGGGTGGCACCCACACCATCAAGCTTGGAGCCAGGATCTTGGCGGCCACTAACCAGGATTTGCGCCGATTAGTCCATGACGGGAAATTCCGAGCGGATCTATTTTATCGCCTCAATGTGATTAGCATAGGGATTCCCCCTCTGCGCGAACACAAGGAAGACATTCCCCACTTAGTCAGTCACTTCTCCCAAAAGATGACACAAGCACGAAAAATCCTGCCCAAAATCTTCAGTGAAGCAGCGGTGCACTGCCTCCTGCAATACGATTGGCCTGGCAATGTCCGCGAATTGGAAAACATCATTGAGCGCCTGTTGTATACGGTTGATGAAAATGTCATTCAAGTTTATCATCTTCCTCCCTTCTTGGCGAAGGTCAGCGAACAAGATACCCAGGGTGAACTCAGACCCTTGAAAGAGGCCGTTCAGGACTTAGAACGTAAACTTATCCTGCAAGCCCTAAAAGCCAGCGACAATAACCGGGCTGCTGCCGCTCAAAGTCTGGGAATGCCCAGAGCCACGCTCTACTTAAAGCTCAAAGAATATGGACTTATGGATAACGAAGCCTAAGCCTTGCGTGCCTATTTTTTAGACATGTTTATTTCTTAGACACTACTTTAAGGGAACAAACCCTAACTTGTGATTTCTAGCCCTTTTGTCAGCTATTTCCCCTGCGTTAATCCCCTTGAAGTGTCTATATATTAGACAGTGCCCCTCGTTTTGAGGGGCTTTTTTCTTTGGCACATTATTTGCAAAGTCTTAATTGTCAGATAAAGAAAACGCGGCTTATGCTGCGATCGTTCCACGATGATCTCCAGTGGAGATCATCGCCGAAGCCGCAACCTTTAAAGATACTGCGGCGGCGTAGGATTGGAACGATCGAACGACGGCAGAAGCCGAGGTTGCACTTATGCCACCACAGAGATATGCTCTCTGACTGGTATAAAGAAAATTTCCTAACTATTCACGCCAAAGGGGGATTCAGCTAGGATACTCAGTAATACCACGGTTTTCTCTTCAGTCTAAGTTGATTTAATGTGGAGGTGTGAGATGGATTTTCAATCCCGTTTAGAACACATTGGCTTAAACCGACGCGATTTCCTCAAAACGATTGCCGCAGTGACTGCCGCTTTAGGCTTCCCTGCCGTCTATGAACCACGCATTGCAGCGGCGGTGGAAAAGGCCGCCGCCAAGCCGGCAGTCATTTGGCTTGAAGGCCAAGATTGCACAGGATGCTCTGAGTCCTTGTTGGCTTCCGTCAACCCTGGCCCTGCCGAGATCGTCTTGGATCTGCTTTCGGTTCGCTATCATGAAACGATCATGGCTGCTTCCGGATCCGTCGCAGAAAATTGGCTGGATGAGAACATCAAACAAGGCGGCTATTTGCTGATCGTAGAGGGTTCTATACCCACCGCCGACGATCGCTTCCTGACGATCGGGGGACGCCCCTTTAAAGCGATGCTCCAAGCTGCCGCGTCTAAAGCGGCGGCTATCGTTCCCATCGGTGCCTGTGCCTGTTACGGCGGAATTCCGGCTGCAGGCCCGACCGGAGCCAAAGGAGTCCAGGATATCATCAAAGATAAGCCGATTATTAATCTACCGGGCTGCCCTGTCAAACCCAACTGGGTCTTGGGTACCGTCCTGCATTATTTAATCCTGAATAAAATTCCCGAGCTTGACAGCAACAAGCGTCCGCTCGCCTATTTTGGCACACTCCTCCATGACAATTGTCCCAGGCGTGGACATTTCGAAAAAGGAGAATTCCTGACGGATTGGAATGACCCGGGCCAAAAAGAGTTTTGCCTTTTAATGCGTGGCTGCAAAGGCCCTAAGACCTTTACCGACTGTGCGCAAAACTGGTGGAACGATGGGGTCAATTTCTGTATCAACGCCTCTTCACCCTGTGCAGGTTGTACACAACCCGAATTCTATGCCGCTGGGCCAATGGATACCCGAGTGGGCTTTGCTCCCTTGTATCTCCGGACAGACACCATGAACCTTCCGGGTGTTGGCGGTGTAAACCCTGAAACGGTGGGCAAAGTCGTGGTGGGGGCTGCCGTAGTCGGTGCCGGAGTGCATCTGGTTGGGAATGTCTTAACCGGGCGACTCAAACAAGATAAGGGAGATAAGGGAGGACGTGAGCAATAATGGCACAGAAAATTGTGATCGATCCGATCACTCGGATCGAAGGGCATCTCAAGGTGGAAGTGGAGATCGAAGGCGGCAAAGTGGTTCAGGCGCGGGCCAGCGGTACGATGGCCCGCGGAATTGAAGTCTTGCTCAAAGGTAAAGACCCTCGCGATGCCACCTATGTGACAGAGCGGGTTTGCGGAGTCTGTGCCGGTTCCCATGGTTGGGTCTCTTCGGTTGCAGTGGAGAGTGCCCAGGGCGCGGGGCTACCCCAAGCAGCCCGCGTCGTGCGCAATCTTATCCTGGGTGCCATGTGGCTGCACGACCATCCACTCCATTTTTATCATCTCTCAGCCCTCGACTACCTGGATGTTACGGCCGTGGCCCACTACCAAGGGAAGGACGCCAAATTACTGGCCGTAAAAGACAAGATCGTGAAACTGGTTCAGGCCGGCGACACATCGCCTCTGCTGCCCCGTTACAAGCCCGATGAATTTAGTGTCAATGAGCCGGATCTGGTCACAACTGCCGTGTCCCACTATCTACAGGCTCTGGAAATGCAAGCCAAGGCCAAAAAGATGTCTGCTCTCTTTTCCGGCAAGCAGCCACACCAGTCGAGCATTGTCGCCGGCGGAGTGACGATGCTTCCCGATCTGGCGCAGATCGAGCAGTTTCGCAGTCTTTTGGCTGAACAAAGTGATTACGTGGAAAAGGTGTACTGGCAGGACGTGTATACCTTTGGGACCGGTCCCCTTCTCCCTCTCGCCCGGGCGGGGGTGGGCGGCGGCTATGGCCATTACCTGACCTACGGCGGTTTTCCGCTGGCTGAAAAAGGACGCTTCTTCTTCCCTGCCGGGGTCATTTTTGACAATCAGTTTGGCAATGTCAAGCCCGTCGATCCCACCAAGATCACCGAGGCCGTCAAATACTCCTGGTACTCTGACCAAACCGGTACGAAAAGTCCCAGTCGGGGAGACACCATCTTCGACCTCAATAAAGCAGACGCCTATTCCTTCGTCAAAGCTCCACGTTATGAAGGCAAGCCGATGGAAGTCGGACCCTTGGCCCGTATGCTCGTCCTCAAACCCGACCCCTTTATGGATCTGGTCAGCCGCTACGGTATCAAACCGGGCGTCGTCGCTCGCCATGCCGCGCGCGCCTATGAAACGGTCCTCTTGGCAAAAGCCATGCCAGGTTGGCTGGATGAATTGCAAGACTTGATCAAACACGGAGAGACCCGCATCCATGACAGCCAACACTGGGATCCGCCGACAAACGGGGAAGGCATGGGACTCCTCGATGCTCCCCGGGGGGCCTTGGGGCATTGGATTCAGATTGCCGATCACAAAATCGCCAATTACCAGATGGTCGTGCCCACGACCTGGAACCACTCCCCACGCGATGAACAGGGGCAACCCGGCCCTCTGGAACAAGCCCTCTTGGGCGTCCCCGTTCCCGACCCCGAAAACCCCATCAACGTTGTGCGTGTCGTCCGCTCCTATGACCCCTGCTTAGCCTGTGCTATTCACATCATCCAGCCGAACACCCAGCGGGTCTTGGAATTTCAAATTGGATGACAAGCGCATAAGTTTAGAATTTTTGTTTAAGGAGGGAATGTCGATGACCACGACTACCCATCACTGGCCACAAAGAACAGCCCATCTCCTCAATCTCTTGCTCATGCTTGTCTTAGCAGGTACCGGCTTCTACATCCATCGCCCCTTGGTTGGGGGCCTTATGGGCCTCGCCCGTTATGCCCACATTGTGGCTGCCTTCGTACTCCTGGTTAATCTGGCCTGGCGCATCTATTACGCCTTCTTGGGCCAATATAAAGATGCTCGGGAATTCAAACCCCAATTGCAAGCCTTGCCCCGCCAAATCCGCTACTACTTGTTCTTGAGCAACCATGAAGTCAAACAAGGGCTGTACAATCCTTTGCAGCGTCTAGCCTATCTCGGAGTTATCATCCTCCTCATCCTTCAGGGCATCCTCGGCTTCGCTCTTGGCTGGCCTCAGGGGATCATGGGCTTTCTCGCAAACGGGTTAGGGCTTGCGGAAATAAGAGCACTGCACTATCTATTCACTTGGTTTTTCATCACCTTCGTAATCATTCACCTCTATTTGGTGTTGACGGAAACGCCCCAAGCTTTCCTTGAAATGTTCTGGGGTGAACGTCGCGAACGCAACAAAACCTCTGCAGCAACCCGCAGCTCCACCACTACTTCTAAGTAAGGTACGCAGAAACATCCGGCAATCCCACCATCCCCCTGTTCTTCACGCTACTTCCTGCTTCCATTTTGCCCCGTATATCACTTTGCAGCCAAAGATTGCATAAAGGAGACCGCCTATGCCTAACACTCATCCATACCCTAAAACGCTCGTGCTCGGAGTGGGCAACGAACTGCTCCAGGATGAAGGACTGGGGATTCATACGCTGCGCCTACTGAATACCTACGACCTGCCCGCCAACGTGGAATTAATCGAAGGCGGCACGGCCGGTCCCCAACTTCTATCCCTTATCGATGGAGTGGAACGCCTCATCGTCGTAGACTGCATTGATTCACAAGCCGAACCCGGCGCTATTTTCCGATTTAAACCCGAAGATCTTGGTGCCTTTCCCAAGGACTATATGCCCTCCAGCCACGATGTCGGGCTGCTCGAAGTTCTGCAAATCGGCGACTTGCTGGGAACTCAGCCTGACACCGAAATCTTTGCCATGCAACCCGCCGATATATCCTGGGGGCTGCAACCTTCACCACTCATTCAAAACCGCCTCCGTCATTTCACGGATATCATCTATGAAACCATCACAGCCAAGCTATGATTCACCTGATTCAGCGACTAAAATACCCCAGGAGGTGACATTCTGTGTGTCTTGCGGTTCCCGCTCAAGTCGTTAACATCATTAATGAGTTCACCGTAGAGGTTGAGACCTTTGGCAATCGCGCCCAAGTCAATACCACCTTGGTTGACAATATCCAGCTTGGCGATTACGTCCTGGTGCATGCTGGCATGGCCATTGAGATCGTCGATCAACAATCCGCTGAAGAAAGTATGCATCTTTGGAGGGAGCTCTATGTTACTCCGTTTTAATCACGTCCAAATCGGCCGCAAGATGCTTTCAGAGCTTAAAGGCCACCTGGAGAAGTGGCAAGAAG
>JAJZPA010000199.1 GCA_021811425.1 Bacillota bacterium
AGGAATAATCTTCATAAATCCCCGGCCAAAGATGCTGGCAATCACCACGATACCCGCCGTAACGAAAGCTGTCAGTAAGCCTTTTTGCGCTTCCTGAATGGCAACCGGAGTCAAGCTTAAACCAATAATCATGACGACCGGTCCTACAACCACTGTTGGCAACACACGCTCGATCCACTTAAGCCCTGCCAATGCAATAATCGTAAAGAAGATAGCGTACACAATCCCTGCGGCCATCATCCCGGTCAAGGCCCCTTGCGGCCCATAAGCTTTCGACGCAGCGATGATGGGAGCAATGAAGGCAAAGGATGAACCCAGATAGGCCGGAACCTTTCCTTTGGTGACTAGATGGAAGATAAGCGTCCCTAAACCAGATGTAAACAATGTGACCGAAGGGTCAAACCCTGTTAACAACGGGACCAGAATTGTCGCACCAAACATGGCAAAAACATGTTGAAAGGAAAGAGGAATTGCCTTGCTTAATGGGGGTGTTTGTTCAATGTCATAGATCCGGGTAAAAGCCACTCTGTTTCCTCCTCGTTCTTTGAATTTGCTAATCATAGTTAGCCCTTAATTGTAACTATCTACTATTCGCCCTGCATCTGTCATACTCCTTCATCCCTTTTCCTTTACGGCTTAAATTTGCAGCACCTTTAACAAGCGCATTCCTCTGGCTAATCCAGACGCTTGCGGAAACGCACGATACTCACGCTAAGAATGAGGATTCCTAAACCCAACAGGAGCAGCGTATCTTGCCATAATGCTTCCATTCCCACGCCTTTGAGCATGATCCCCCGCAAAATATCGATGAAATAGGTGATCGGCAGCAGGTAGCCAATCCACTGAACCACGGTTGGCATCGCTTCTCGGGGAAAAACGAAGCCCGAAAGCAAGATAGCAGGCATTAAGGTAAGCAAGGCCATCTGCATCGCCTGCAACTGAGTTTTGGCGATGGTAGAGATGAGCATACCCATCCCCAGTGCAGCCAACAAAAACACAAATGAGAGCAGAATAAGCAGGCTCAAACTCCCGACAATCGGAACGCGAAACCAGAAAACCCCGACAATCAAGCTCAAAGCCACATCAAAAGAAGCAACCACGACATAGGGAATGAGCTTGCCCACGATAATTTCGCGGGCCCGCACCGGGGTCACGATGAGTTGCTCCATCGTGCCCCGCTCCTTTTCCCTGACCAAAGCAAAGGCCGTCAGGATCACGGTAACGTTCTGGAGGACAATTCCAATAAGCCCCGGGATATTAAAACGCTTACTATCCATGTCGGGATTGTAGAGAACGAGAGGGCGCATATCCACCCCGCCTGGGACAAGGCTACGCCCAAGCCGCTCCAACCGCAGGAAGTTCTGGCGATTCCCCTGCATCAAGGCAATGATCTGGGAAGTCGCTAAGGTCGTGCGGGCCACGGTAGGATCCGAGCCATCGAGCAACAGTTGCACCGGAGCCTGTTCATCTCGCCAAAGTGAAGCCGCATACCCATGGGGAATCACAAGCCCCACTTTGATTCGGCCAAAATCCATCGCCTCTGTGAGCGCTGCGACCGTGTCCGCTTCGCCCAAAAAACTGTAGCTTCCCGTGTTGACAAAAGCCTGAACCAAGGCCCGGCTTTCCGGGCTATGATCCAGATCAACAACCCCGGTATGGATATGTTCAATATCGGTTGTCACCGCATAACCAAAAATGAAGAGAAGCATCACGGGCATGACAAAAATAATGGCAAGGCTCGCCCTATCCCTCAGGATGTGAATAAACTCTTTCTTGGTTATGGCCAGAAGCCGACGCAAATTCATCGGCTCACCTCCTCTAGCAGGCTGCGGTGTTCCTCGACCATGGCGATAAAGACAGCTTCCAGGGTATGTTTCTGCCAGCGCTCTTCCAGATCGCCAGGGCTGCCAAAGTCCCTCAGCTTGCCCCCGAACATGAGGGCAACGAGATCCGCATTCTGAGCTTCATCCATATAGTGTGTCGTAACCAGGATGGTAATCCCCTCCTTGGCCAACGCTTTGATCAGCGACCAGAAAACCCGCCGGGAAACCGGATCAACCCCTGCTGTCGGCTCATCCAAGACAAGAAGATCCGGCCGGTGCAAAATCGCACAGGCTAAGGCAACCCGTTGTTTCCACCCGCCGGAAAGATGTCCGACAATAGCCTCCGACTTCGCTTCCAGCAGAGTCAGCTTCAGCACCTCGGCCATCCGGGTTTTTTTTTCTTCCTTCGTTAACCCGTAGATCCCGGCATAAAACTCCATATTCTCCCGCGCCGTCAAGTCAAGATATAAGCTAAAGCCCTGGGACATATAGCCGAGCCTTTCCTTGATCCTCTCCCCTTGGCGTACAATGTCAAATCCGAGCACCTCGGCCCGTCCGGCCGTGGGTGTCAGAAGCGCACAGAGCATGCGAATCGTGGTGGATTTGCCGGAACCGTTGGGCCCGAGCAGGGCAAAAATCGCGCCTTTCGGTACGCTAAAACTCAAGCCGTCCACAGCTCGGAGTTTGCCGAACTCTTTGACAAGCCCCTCAACAGTGATTGCATCTTTATCTGCCATCGACGCTCACCCCTTTCACCATGTCGCGATTACAGTCATCCCTGGGCGGGCCTTTTCTTGGGTTGGAACGCTGATCTTCACCGCAAAGACCAAGGCTTCCCGCCCTTTGGGGGTGCTGATATTCTTCGGGGTAAATTCTGCCGTAGTACTCATGGCTGCCACTTGGCCGTCGAAACGACTATCAGGCAGGGCTTCGGTCTGCAGGTGCACGGTTTTGCCCGGCGCAAAATCGGCCAGGTTCTTTTGCGGAACATAAATCGTCACGCTCCAAGTCTGCGCGGCGAAGCGCAAAAGCACGCTGCCGGGCAGAGCCAGTTCCCCTGTATGCAGCACCGCCGTTTGCACCGTACCCTCAACGGGGGCCTTCACGGTTCCTTTCTCCACCTGAATTTGAGCCCCCTCCCAAAACGCTTTGGCTTGGGACACACTCGCCTCAGCCGCGGCGAGGGCTTGTTTTGGCGCTCCTGCCTTGAGCAGGGAGACTTGTGCCTCAGCCCCCGCCTTTTGGGCTTGAAGCGTCTGCACTTGCGCCTGGGCCGCATCCACTTTGGCGATAAGCTCCTGTTCCTGGGCTTTTAAGGTTGGATGAAGCGGGGAATTTTCCGGAGTTTTGTCGAGTTGTTCCCGCACAACATCCAATGCCCCTTTGGCATCATTAAGCCCCTGAGCGGCTCCGTCAGCCTGAGCCCTGAGGGCATCCACTGAAGCCTGGGCTGAACGTATTTGCTCAGAACGGCTTCCCGCCTGCAGTTCATCAAGCCGGGCCACTGCCCCTTCATAAGCTGCCTTGGCTTGGGCCGCCTGGAACTCAGCCATACTTGTGTCCAATTTGGCTATGACATCCCCTGGGCGGATTTTGGTTCCTTCGGCAACAATTTCTTTGACGATTCCACCTACCTCCGCACTTACGCTCACACTATCCGCTTCCAGCGTTCCTGTGGCCTGCCGCTCCACAGCTTGCGCACTGCAGCCTGACAGGAGCAGTGTTATGGCGATCATGCCTATCATCCTCATAAGCCATCGTTTGGACATCTTCTTCCACCTCCCACTATCTATGATTTGGCCTGACTCCTGACTCCCGAGCAGTTAGGAGTTACTTTCCCCTCGGAGGCTCTTCCCGCTTCTGCAGCGGATTACCGGCCACTCCGTAGAGGAATAAATCCAAAATATTCTCTACCACCTCGTCAATCGATGTTTCATAAACAAATTCCGGAAACAGGTTCCGATCGCCAAAAATGTCATAAGCCAAAACCATCCCCATAAATGAACGCAGCGACGGTAGAAAGGGTATGTTGCGGAAACGCCCGTCTGCCTGGGCTCTCTCAAACACAGCTTTCATCATCCCCTGAATCGGCTTGATAATCGTTTCGACGAGCACCTCACGAACTTCCGGCTGAAACTGGGCCTCGGTAATCATGAAGCGAAAAAGGTGGGCATTTTCCTGAATGATAGCAAAACGCAGACGCAGAAAGCGGCGCAAGACCTCCTCCGGCTCCATCTGTCCCAAACCCCGCATAAGGTTCGGGATGTTCTCCGCAGCTTTCGGACGAATCACATCCAGCAGCAAGTCTTTTTTCGTGGCAAAATACTTAAAAATCGTCCCTTCGGCCACCCCCGCCTCGCGCGCAATCTCCGCAGTCGTCGTCCCTTTAAATCCCTTCTCTAAGAAAAGCCGGGTCGCTGCAGCTACGATCTCCGAGTGGCTTTCTTCCGCTGTCCTGCGCTTGCGTTTCTGAGTGGCGGCCCGTATTGACCCATCCATACTATCCCCCCAAGTGAGTCCTCACTTATTAAATATTTTAAACCTTTTCCTCCCCGCTGTAAAGAAGTGTTTGCAGACTGCTGCAGTACAATATTTTCCCTAAAGTCCTATACTCTATAGAAGGATTGGAGAAACTCATGTAGAATAGTAAATATAATGGAATAGTAGACGTATCACTTAGATGAAGTTAAAGTGGTGACGAACAGATGGTTATTCCGTTTATTGCTTTACTCTTTCAAGGGATACCCGAACAAGTTGCGGTGGTAACCTTGGCCTTTGTCATCGCGGGAATACCCCTAAAGTGGCATAAGCTCATATTCATTGGCATTTTCTTAGCAACCTTTGTCTACATCGTGAGACTGTTCCCTATCCCCTTTGGACTTCATACAATTCTCTTGATCATCCTCTTATTTATCACCCTTGTTGGCCAGAGTAAGGGGAATATTAGTTTATCACTCTTTGCCAGTCTATCAAGCTTTCTGATTTTGGCAGTATTTGAGTTTCTTTCATTAACGCTGCTCCTGCCTATTTTTGGTCTAACCCCCAAGGAATTGGACGCGCATAGCTTTATAAGGATTATCATGGGCGAACCTACGACAATACTCCTCTTTCTGACTGCATTCCTTTTAATTAAAATTCGCCAAAAGGAATTAACTCCATGAGGTTCTCCGATATAACTGCACGGATTACCAATTTAATAACAAACGAATTAAATTATAGTGATGAGAAAAAGGAAATCATCACCTACGCCGTTGAAACAGCACTTCTCTCTGTCTTTGGCACGCTATTACTTGTTGTTTTTGGATATCTGGTCAATGCTTTAGAACCAGCAATGATGGCAGCACTATTTGGCGTTTTATTAAGAAGAGTGTCCGGAGGAGCACATTTTAATACTCCCCTGAAATGTTTGCTCATTGGGGCGCTAATCTTTACTGCACTAGGTATCTTAGCGAAAATATTGGTTGCTTATGATGTATTAAACGCAACTTTCCAGATGCTTATTTTACTTGTTTCTTTTATCCTGGTCGCTTTACTGGCCCCTG
>JAJZPA010000200.1 GCA_021811425.1 Bacillota bacterium
TCGTTACTTCAGGTTCTTACTCACCAACACTCAATAAGAACATCGCCTTAGGCCTGATACAGAGTGATTTGGCTGTGCTCGGCGAGGAAATGGATGTCATGATTCGCAATAAGCCGGTAAAAGCCAAGGTTATTCCAACCCCATTTTATAAACGAGCGGGTACTCGTTAGTTCAAAAGCAAAGTAAATCTTAAAGAAATTTTGCAAAATGTAAGGAGGATGTTTTTAATGAATCCGAAAGACCTCAAGTACAGTAAAGACCATGATTGGGCCCGTGTTGAAGGGAATGTAGTGACCCTGGGCATTACGGATCATGCCCAAGAGAGCCTGGGTGATGTCGTGTTTGTGGAACTTCCCGCTGTGGGAGCGACTGTAAGCGCAGGTCAATCCTATGGCACGGTAGAATCCGTAAAGGCTGTGTCCGACATCGTAGCGGCGGTGAGTGGCAGCGTGATTGCTGTGAATGAAGCGATCCTTGATGCACCAGATACCCTAAATCAAGATCCCTATGGGCAAGGGTGGCTGGTTCGGGTAGAGGCCACGGATCGGAGTGCAATGGAGGCGATGATGAACGCGGAGGAGTATGACGCTTATTTAGCGGCGGAAGGGGATCATTAATCATGAATTATGTTCCGAATACGGCAAGCCAACAGGCGAAGCTTTTGGCCCGTATTGGAGCAGCCTCCCTTGAGGAACTGTTCCAGGATATTCCCCAGTCCTTGCGTCTGACGCGACCGCTCAACGTGGTTGGGGGAATGTCAGAACCGGAGCTTGTGAAGCATGTTAAGGCTTTGGCCCATCAAAATGGGAGCACGGAAACCTACCTTTCCTTTTTGGGAGCGGGGGCGTACGAGCACTATATCCCTAGTTTCGTCGATCAATTGTTGCTGCGTTCTGAGTTCTATACGGCGTATACCCCTTATCAGCCGGAGATCAGCCAGGGTACACTCCAGGCGATCTATGAATACCAAACCCTGGTCTGTGAGTTGACGGGGATGGACGTGGCTAATGCTTCTATGTATGACGGAGCCTCGGCCTTAGCCGAAGCCGCTTTGATGAGCTGTGACGCCACCCGGCGGAGCAAAGTTCTGGTAAGCCGCAGTGTTCACCCCGAATACAGGGAAGTTCTCGCGACCTATCTGCCGCCGCGTGGGGTAGAGATTGTGGAAATCCCCTATAAAGACGGCTTGACAGACATGGCCGGGCTAGAGAAACTTCTCAGCCAGGATGTGGCCGGGGTGCTCATCCAAGTGCCGAACTTCTTGGGCGGGATCGAAGACGGGGAGGAAATCGCCCGTTTAGCCCATGCCCAGGGGGCCTTACTCGTTACCTCTGTCAATCCGGTTTCTCTGGGACTCATTAAGGCTCCAGGGGATTATGGTGCTGATATTGTGGCCGGGGAAGGGCAGCCGTTCGGCAATCCGCTTAACTTTGGCGGCCCGTACTTAGGATTCCTCGCTTCCCGTGAGAAGTTTGTCCGTCGCCTGCCCGGTCGGATCGTGGGGGCCACGAAGGATAAGAACGGGAAAAAAGGATATGTTCTCACACTCCAGGCGCGTGAGCAGCATATCCGCCGGGAAAAAGCAACATCCAACATCTGCTCCAATGAGGCGTTATGTGCTTTGGCCTTTACGATTCATTTAAGCGGATTAGGCAAATCCGGGCTGCAAGAGATGGCGAACCTCAATCTGCAGAAGGCACACTATGCCGCTGAACAGATCGCCTCCCTGCCGGGGATGAAGCTCGCGTTTTCCGGGCCGTTTTTCCACGAATTTGTGGTTGAAACCCAAGTTGAACCCGCACGCATTAACCGCGAACTTCTGAAAGCTCAGATCATTGGCGGTTTGGATTTAGGCCGGTTCTACCCAGAACTTGACCACCATCTGCTCTTCTGTGTGACGGAAACCAAGAGCAAAGAAGATATTGACCGGCTCGTGACCAGAATGGGGGATGTGCGATGAAGGGATTGGAACCGCTTATTTTTGAATACAGTGCTCCCGGTCGCAGTGGGGTAAGCCTGCCGTCGCTGGATGTGCCGACAAGGGACAGCGCCTCCTTGATCCCATCTGGGATGCTGCGCACCACAGAACCGGAACTGCCGGAAGCTGCGGAAGTCGATGTCGTCCGTCACTTCACGCGTCTGTCTACGTTTAACCACGGGGTGGACACGGGATTCTATCCATTGGGCTCTTGTACGATGAAATACAATCCCAAAGTCAATGAAATGCTGGCGCGTTTGCCCGGATTCGCCAATGTCCATCCCTATCAGCCGGAAGAACTCACCCAGGGTACGCTCCAGCTGATGGGCGAATTGCAGGCGGATCTCGGAGAAATCACGGGTATGGATGCCTTTACGCTCCAGCCAGCCGCCGGCGCACATGGGGAAATGACCGGAATTCTCATCATCAAAGCCTATCACGCATTCCAGAAGGACGCCAAGCGACGGAAAGTGATTGTCCCGGATTCTGCTCACGGTACGAACCCGGCGACTGCTGCCATGGCTGGTTTCGAAATCGTTCAAGTCCCTTCCAATGCACGCGGCGGGGTCGATATTGAACAGCTGCGCCAGGTCGCAACCGACGAAGTGGCTGCATTCATGCTCACGAACCCCAATACATTAGGGCTTTTTGACGAAAACATTAAGGAGATTGCAGACATCATCCACGGGGTCGGCGGCTTGCTCTATTATGATGGGGCGAATGCCAATGCCATCCTGGGGATCGCCCGCCCAGGAGATATGGGCTTTGACGTTGTCCATCTGAATCTGCATAAGACCTTCTCCACCCCGCATGGCGGCGGCGGCCCCGGTTCCGGCCCGGTTGGGGTTAAGGATTTCTTGGCTCCGTTTTTACCGAAGCCGGTCGTTGTCAGGAAACAGGATGAGAGCTATACGCTGGATCATGACCGACCGCTTTCGATTGGAAAGGTGCGGGCCTTCTATACGAATTTCTCGGTGGTGGTCAGAGCTTATGCCTACATCCGCAGTCTTGGCGGTGAAGGGCTGAAACAAGCTTCGGAGAATGCCGTGCTCAATGCCAACTACCTGATGGCGGTGCTCAAAGCGCATTATCACCTGCCGTTTGATCGGGTTTGCATGCACGAATTCGTGATCACGCCCAAGAACTTAAAATCTTATGGCGTGCATACCCTCGATATTGCCAAACGCCTCCTCGATTACGGCTATCATCCGCCCACGATCTATTTCCCCTTAATCGTCGAGGAAGCGATGATGATCGAGCCGACGGAAACCGAAAGCGTCGAGACCCTGGATCAGTTTGCTGAGACCCTGGTAAAGATTGCTGACGAAGTACGTGCCGATGCGGCACTCGTTAAGAGTGCTCCGCATACCACGCTCATCACCCGCCTCGATGAAGTCGGTGCAGCGCGGAAGCCGGATTTGCGCTGGCGCAAAGGGTAGGGACGGTTGGGAAGGGGAGGGATGTGCAGTGACGCACATCGTGTGCACCGCTGCACATCCTGTACTCTGGAGAATTGCCCAAGCGTCCCTTTGAAGTCAGGAAATGGGGTAAGACCTTGGAGCCGACAAGCTGCACAGGGGGTAAGGTCTGACCCCGTTTCCTCATTTGAACATCGAACATCCAACATCGAACCCCAAACATCGAACATCCAACATCGAACTACGAACTGGGAGGAAAAATGCTTTCTCAAGCGATAAAAGTTTTGATCGAAAAAGGCTGGGCTGCGCGGGTGACGAACTTTCCGCCGACGATCGGGTTTGATTACCCGGTGCGGACGGAAAGCATCAGTGTGACCGGAACGGCTTGTGCTTTGAACTGCGCCCATTGTGGCGGTCATTATCTTAAAGGGATGAAGAACCTCAAGGAATGTCAGACCGTTTTAGCTAAGGAAGCTTGGATAGCTCGGACAGATGGGATAGCTAGGTTAGAGGGGACAGATAGACCCGGAGCGGAAACTCTGGTAGCCCAGCCTACCAGCTTCCTTATCAGTGGTGGGTGTACTCCTGATGGCCGGGTGCCTTTTTTGCCTCATCAGGATGTATTACGTGAGGTGAAAGCCCAGGCCCGGCTTAACTTTCACGTTGGACTTATCGGGGACGAAGAGATTTTGGCTCTGAAAGAACTCGCTAATGTGGTCTCGTTTGACTTTGTTGCTGATCAGGAAACAATTGAGGAAGTTTATGGCCTTAACAAAACACCAGAAGATTACCGAGATGCTTATGTACGCCTGCGCCGAGTAGTGAAAGTCATTCCCCATTTAACGCTGGGGTTGAAAGGCGGACAGTGGCGGGGGGAAGAAAAGGCCCTGGATGTCCTAGAAGAACTGGGCTTGGATGGGCTGGTTTTTCTGGTGTTCATCCCCACCGCAGGCACCCACTATGCCGAGCGTAAACCACCGGACGTCGAAGATGTTATTGCTTTCTTGGCGAAAGCCAGGCTTCGCTTCCCCCAGATTCCTTTGATTCTTGGCTGTATGCGGCCTAAAGGCAGGTATCGTCAGATATTGGATGAGGCCGCCGTCGCGTTGGGGATAAACCGCATCGTGCTGCCCACGCCGGGGGCGCGGGCTTTGGCGGAGAAGCGGGGATTGGCTGTTGTCAAGGGAGAGGAGTGTTGTGCTTTATGATCCGTTGTTCGATTGGGACGGCTAAAGTCCTGGGATTAAAAGCTTTGAAAATAGATGCGCTCCCGACCACCGCCTATCTCATGGCAGGGGAGAAATGCCATTTTAATTGCGCTTTTTGTGCTCAGGCACGGGAAAGCACGGCGCGGGCCGATCTCCTGTCACGGGTGAGCTGGCCGCTGTATCCGTGGGAAAAACTAGCGGAGGGTCTTGCAGGCCTGAGTCTTCCACCCGCAAAAAACTCAGCGCCGGAGGAGGTTTCTTTACAACGAATCTGCTTCCAGGTCGTTCAGGATCAGGAAGCCCTAGACCGGGTGAAGGACTGGGTTCAGGATTTGAGCCAACACTCTCCGATCCCGGTTTGCGTCTCCGCGGGGCCGAAAAGCCTGAATGAGGTGCAGGAATTGTTAGCCTTAGGAGTGGATCATGTAAGCATCGCATTAGATGCCGCTACGCCCACGGTCTTCGCCCGCGTCAAAGATGGGTCCTGGGAGAAACGCTATGCGCTCTTGCTGGAGGGTGCTCAACACTTTCCCGGCCACCTGGCGACTCATCTGATTGTCGGCTTAGGGGAGAGTGAAGAGGAGATGATCTGTCTGATCCAGGATCTCCAGGATCACGGGATTACCATTGCTCTGTTTGCCTTTACGCCAGTGCGGGGGACGCAGCTGGAGCATGTGGC
>JAJZPA010000201.1 GCA_021811425.1 Bacillota bacterium
GACTTCGTTATGATTAGGTCGAATTTCTGATTTTCCGCATCCTTGACCATGCGCATAAACTCCGGGCGTTTTTCCTTGTTCTTACCGGAGATGCCTTGATCGCTATAAATACCGGCAAAACTCCAGGCAGGATTGCTGTTAATATAGGCGGTGTAATGCTGGACTTGAGCGGAAAAACTCTCCTGCTGCTCAGCTTGGTCAGTGGATACCCGCACATATGCGCAGACTCTAAGCCGTTTGAGTTCCAAAACTGGTGCTTCGATGGTGCGTATTTTCTTCATGCGACTCCTTTCCGTCCCAGGCAATGAAAATGCCGGAACATATTAGTTTTAAAAAAATAGCTTACCAAGTGTGGACATGATAGCTCTGTCTCGCTTGACTAGCAAGTTAATTTTTTAAGTGAATGACCTTTGGGCTAAGGGTAATAGGCGTAAATCATGTCTTGATATAATCACATGATCAAATTACAATTAATTTTGCCATACCTTACTGGGGTATTCCCATGAAGAGTGAGTTTTGATAAGGATTTTGAGACTTTTTGCCGCTTTTTTTATCTTGACAAAGACAGCTAATATTGTATTATTGATATCAGACTAAATCTACTATAGGAGTATGTCTTATGGAGTTAAACAAATGCTCTTGTTATGGAAGTAACCTCGATAAATTAATTCAGCCAATGATTCTAACAATTCTGGCTCAGGATGACCTTTACGGCTATAAAATTGTTCAGCGAATCGCTGAATCGCCAATGTGTAAAGGACATAAACCCGATGGAACCGGTGTTTATCGTTTTCTTAAAGCAATGGAACAGCGAGGTTTGGTTGAATCCTCCTGGGCTTTGGCTGACTCGGGACCAGCAAAACGAATCTACCATATTACAAACGAGGGAGAAGAGTGCCTTTCCCACTGGATTGATACCTTGGAAGACTATCATCAAGCCATTGGAAAGATGCTGGAAGAAGCACATAGGGTATACGACAAAACTAAGAGTAGTGTAAGAAAAACGTCTTTAGTATGGAGGGGGATTATCGATGGAGAAAAATAGAACAAAAGTTGCTGTCACACCTTGTGCCGGAATCGGCCAGATTTTCGGACCGATAACACGGGAAGTAGGGTATAGGCTAGTGGAAGATCTATACCCTGAACAAACGGTATTAGTTTGTCCACCCGCTTTGGCCGTAGATATTCAAGAGGATATCGATTTCATCAATGAATATTCGGTATTAGTCTTAAACGGTTGCAAAGACCGTTGTGCCTCAAAGATGGTTTTGGACAAAGGCGGTCAGATTGATGCTGAGGTCTATTTGCCGGATATCCTGAAACAAGAAAAGCTCTCGTTGCATGGCGAAAAGAGAAGCAAGCTGGGATCGAAATCTGAGTTAGCTATCCAAAAGATGACCGAAAATGCCAGTACCCTAATCAATGAACTTCTACAAGGGGAGAAAGCCAATGAAGCGTGAATTTTTAGCTGAGTTTTTAGGCACTGTGGTTCTCCTTTTCTTCACGAACGGTATTGTTGCTGCGGGCGTCTTTTTCCATGCCTGGAACAGCTTTTTTGCACTGGCTCTAATTACAGGATTAGGTGTTACTTTAGGCATTTACGTTGCCAGCCCCTATTCCAAAGCCCATCTTAACCCGGCAATCACCCTGGCCATGGCCCTGTGGCGCGGATTTCCCAAAGCTAAACTATTCCCGTACTTGTTAGCCCAATTTTCAGGAGCATTCTGTGGAAGCTTGCTTAGTTATGCCTTGTACCGTACGAGTGTCCTTACTTACCACGGACCTGTTCCTCAGTTTTTTTACACCTCAGCAGCACCGCAAATTAGCCATGTGCAAGCTGTGCTAATCGAGGCAGTATTGACGGCAATTCTGACAATCGTTATTTTTGCCGTAACAGACTCGGACAACAAAACTATTCCCCAAGGCCCGGCTGGGGCATTAATAATTGGCATGACTGT
Source organism: Bacillota bacterium (assembly GCA_021811425.1). Classification (GTDB taxonomy): domain Bacteria; phylum Bacillota; class Desulfitobacteriia; order Desulfitobacteriales; family Desulfitobacteriaceae; genus JAJZPA01. Next base: position 1,959 of record JAJZPA010000201.1, read on the forward strand.
AGCAATCCTCGGAAGTTCATTCGGCTCTTTGACCGGCTTCGCCATGAATCCGGCACGGGACTTTGGACCACGTCTATTTGCTTACCTAGCTGGCTGGGGACAGCAAGCTTTACCCGGAAATAATTATTTCTGGGTGCCTATCGTTGGTCCAATTCTAGGGGCGGCTCTTGGCGGTTTGCTTTATGAAAAGGTTTTATCTGCAAGCTTGGTTGGGGAATCTAACGAAGTTAATCGACAAGAAGTTAACCCAGTTAGCAAATCTGAATACATCGCTGAACTCAGTAAATAATTCATTCCTAATATATTACCTTGCAAAGCAACCCCGGTGCCGTGGAGACACCGGGGTTCGTTCATATAAGTTACCCGCATTTCGACCAATCACCCGTGATACATTCTGTGCATCCTCCGGCATGAATGAGTTTATTCCCATATACCGGGCACTTGTCACTCTCGATAAGCCAAGCTTCGCACGGATACATACAATAAGATTGCCGCTTGCACTCGGCACAAATGTCCTTCATTTTACTGCGTGACCTCCGGTTTAATATTTGCTGCAGGTTCCTGCTGGGCAGAAGCGGATTGTGGCTGTGCAACAGTTATAGGGCTTTGAATTTGCAGCCCATTAAATAGTTGACTTGCTTTGGCTACAATGTCGGCTAGGAATTTTGCTGTAATCGTGGCGGCAATGGTGAAGAATAGTGCTCCAAGCTCGGTGTTCGCATTGGAAAACAAGGCCAATACCAATAGTCCGCCGATATAGGGCACCAGGCTCGTTTCCACGAATCGAGGCAGTTTGCTAAAGCTAAAATTGCTGTTGCGCAAGGATACCAAAACCCCAAAGATAAAATCGGCTAAAATCAAACCGAGCACTGTCTCCAACGTAACCAAGACTTTAGGAGCCACAAACGATTGAATAATGTGCAACATTTTAGTTCCTCCCTTACGTTTTAGTAGCCTAATTTTTGCCCACTGCAGCTACTGTATCAAACCATGTTTTCCCGGCCAAGACCGTTTGGTTCGGGTGATTCACTCCACTTCCACCAACCACATAGAGATGTTTCGCTGCTTTAATGGCCGCTGGTGCTGTGCCGTCGGATTTACGCATAAAAATAGCAACCTCGTTACCCAAGGTTGCCGCAAGCCTGTTGGCTGTGACGAAATCGTCCGGCCCAAAGATTAATATTCCTTCGTCCACAGTGTCACTCCCTTTCAAATCCCTAAATAATCTCTCCCACGGAAACCCGGATCCGGGACAATTGGGACGGTTGACGCTGTCAATGCGGTAATGGCCAATAATGTGGTCATTGTCTACCGGGATACCCCACTTCCGGATCAGTTCTTGATGGAGCCATAGTGTCGCCTGGTACTGTGCGTCCGTGAAGGCATCTCCGGGTTGGCCTTCATGCTCAATGCCAAGCGTGTACTTATTGGGGTTAGTACCGTCATACAAAACCCAATTCGGCTTGTTCACAATTCCGACGTGCCAGGCGGTGTCTTCATCCTTGACGAGCTGAAAGATCTGCCCGGCTTTGGTGACCAGATAGTGAGCACTGGCCTTGGCTTTAGGATTTTGCAGCCAATTTAAGCAGCCCGGATAACTTCCGGCGGTAATATGATCGACAATAGCAATGATCTTCTTTCCGGCTCTACCGGCACTGTAATTGAGCGTTCCCGCCCATTGAATCGTTGGCATAAAAATATTTCCCCCTTAATGTATCACCACGTACACAATAAGCCCGGTAACAACGGTCATAAGCCCTGAAATGGTTAGGGCAATCGTCCACGACGGACGGCCACTCGCCGCTTGTAATAGTTGGTCAAGTTTCGCCTCAAGGCGGTCGAACTTTTTTCCCACATCAATCTCCAATGTGTTGAGCCGGGCTTCTTGGGCCTCATCTTTGGTTTCTAAGACAGCAACTCGTGTTTTGAGGTCTGCAACTTCTTGTTCAGACAATTAAATCCACTCCTTTCAGGCATAAAAAAAACTCGGCTGGCGCTGCGATCGTCCCGGTGGGACGATCCACTGCGAGGATAAGAGTTCTTGCGAAATCACAGATTTCGAGAACTCCTCTTTATCGGGCGAAGGCGGCGACGCAAGTTTTCTTATCCCCACAGACTTATACTTTCTGACGGGATAAAAATAACCGCCTATTTGGCGGCTCTGCGCGTTTTAACTTTGCTCAGATCATTGAGCGGACGCTGTTTTAACAAGGTGTAAATGTTTTCTATTTCCTCCAACAGCATTTCGTTTAAGCTTCTATCTTCCGCTTCAACCGTATGAACCAACCGTTTATAACTTCCTTCATCCTTTAACTCTCGCTTCATAACATCACTCCAATACCGGCACCGTAACCGCAACGTTTACCAAGTCGCTGCAGCCGGGTGGAATATCAAACTTGGCAATGTCACAGAAGATACCGCCTTCATAAGCCTGGTAAACGCCACTCGGTGTTATTGGCCACTCATTGAGCACCAGCCCGTTGTTTAAGGTCAGGCTAATAATTGCAATCAACGGCAGAGCCGGATCGGGACGAATTTTCAAAACCGTATCACTGGATACGCTGAGGACCGTGTTGTCGGCAAGGGTGATATTGCCAGCCTTGACAATTACCCCCAAAGGGTCAGAGTGATCTGACATTATTCCCAGGCCACTCATAGACATACCAGGCATTTTCCGGACCGGTACTTGAGTTAGAATCATTTAATACGCACCTCCTCGCACAATCACAAAACCAAAAATGTTACCGCTAATCGACGAACCGTCAACGGTATAGCCCCCTAGTGTAATCGCACTGATATAACCGTTAACGGTGTAGCTGGGCGGTTGCCATGACCACTGTCCCGTACTCCCATTTTGAAAATAGATCTGATAAACGGTCATATTCACAAGCCGGTAGGAAGACGCTACAACAATGGCCGGAACAGCGCCGCTTACACTTCCTGCCGTTTGAAGTTGAGTTCCATCCCACTTGTAAAGCCCCGCATAGGTTTGCTGGTTGATCGTCGCACTGACCGCATTGTAGGAATTGGCAAAATTAATTGAGGTTGTCCAATAATTCTCGGTCGGGGTATAGCCAGTATTCGGGTAACTGTAAGCTAATAAACTCCCCGCATAAACGATCCTTTGTGCCGAAAGCGTCCCGGTTGTGATTTTTGAGGCGTCCAGGCTGGCAATTTTGGCAGAGGTAATCGTCGCATCCTGGATATTCGCTGCAGTAATCGTGGCACTCGCAATTTTGGCTCCCGTGATCTGAGCATTCGCTATCTTCGCTGTTGTTATCAGATC
>JAJZPA010000020.1 GCA_021811425.1 Bacillota bacterium
CGATTCCTTCGTTACTTGCTTGGAGACCGTGCCACCAGCTACCAGAACATGGAAACCGGATATCGCCCCACAGGCAATAGTGATAAAGAGGAATGGCCAGATCAGGCCGTTCGTGACCGAACCCGCTGCGACATTGGTAGCAGGTGCTGCCGCCTGTACCCCGGCCACTCCAGCCCCGATGACCCCGATGACGAGTGCCGCCATACCACCAAACAGAACGAAGGAGTTGGTGAAATCACGCGGCTGCAAAACAATCCAGACCGGAATCCCGGCGGCAATAAAAGTGTATATACCGAGAATGATCATCCAAGTGTGTGTATCCATGGTGACCGGAAAATAAATACCTGTAAGTATTGAAGCAAAAGCCACGATGGCAGCCAAGATGGATCCATAGAGAACCTTAATTTTGCGTATATAAAGGAGATAACCGATCAAGGGAGCAAAGAAAGTCATCACTAAGACGGAAGTTGAAGCGATCCCGCCGATCCGGGCATTGGCCACTCCTTTGATATCCACCGTTTGCAGGATGGTTTTACCCGCTTCCACTTTCAAAGCCGACACAGGAACCAGCGAAGTTAAAGCTTGGGCCGTAAGCCCCAAGAAAGCCGAAGTAACCAAAACAATCATGGCGATGGTAAAACCGATGAAGAGCAGGAAGCTTGTCTTTCCCATCGATGAGTTGGCAACCTCTGCCATTGACTTCCCTTTTTCCCGCATACTAATAAAAAGCCCTGTGTAATCATGGACAGCCCCAAAGTAGATTCCGCCTATGACCACCCAGAGCCAGGCCGGCATCCAGCCGTAAATCATGGCGATCGTCGGGCCCAAGATCGGGCCGGCCCCGGCGATGGAGGCAAAATGGTGGGTGAAAACAACCCAGGGATTGGACGGAACATAGTCCACTCCGTCCTGGAGTTCGACAGCCGGAGTCACGCGGCTGTCATCAACGCCTAAAGATTTGCTGATGTAGCGGGAATAATACTCTCCAACAAACCAAAGCAAGGGAATACCAACAGCAACTAGAATAAGAACATTCACAAAGCCATCCCCTTTCACTCTCGACTCGCCCTGCAATCATATTCTAGGCTTGATGGAAAGATAAGTCAATTATAATTTCTCATTAGTCAATATTTTCTGATTTTTTTATTTTTCTTCGTTTAATTATACATATTTCTTACATATTTTACATAACGTTTTTACATTTTTCTCACCTCAAGCGGTACTCTTACCGAAAATTTCGTGCCCTGACCCAAGGTGCTTTCGACAGACACCTCACCTCGGTGCAGCCGGGCTATTTGTTGAACCAGGGCCAGGCCGATCCCGCTCCCCCCCGTTTCGCGTGCCCTTGACTTATCCGTCCGAAAAAAGCGCTCAAACACGTACGGCAGCTCCACCGGCGCGATGCCAATCCCTGTATCTGCAACCGTAACGAAAGCTTCCTCTCCACGAGTTTCAATGTTTATCGCAATTCTGCCGCTGGGCTCCGTGTACTTATAGGCATTATGCACAAGATTGTAAAAAAGTCGGGTCAAGAGCCGTTCATCCCCTGCCACTTCGATGTCCCGTGCCTCGGGTTGCCAGCTTAGACTTAGGTTTTTCTGTTGCAGGAGTGGTGACACATTGTGTACGACTTTATCGATAAGGCCAACCAAATTAACCGGCATGTGATTTACCTGCAGCGCCCCCATTTCCGCAATGTTTAAGTCCTTTAAATCACTGGCTAGAAACACGAGTCGGTCGATCTCTTCATTGATAGCCGACAGATTTTCTGTATTCGCCGGTAAGACCCCATCCTGGAACGCTTCAATAAAGCTGCGGATAGAAGTTAACGGGGTACGCAGTTCGTGCGCAATGTCGGCTGTAAATTGTTTGCGCAGCTCTTCGTGCCGTTTGAGATTATCGGCCATCGCATTGAACGCTGTGGCAAGCTCTCCGAGTTCATCTTTGGATAAAGCCGGTACTCGTTCTTCCAGGTATCCCTGTCCAATGCGGTCGGCCGCTTGGGTCAGACGCCTTAGGGGCTTGGCCAAATGCCTGCTGATAAAATAGCTTAGGATCACTCCCAACACCAGGGCTAATCCACTGGCCATCAGTAGGGAATGGAAAATTGAACTGCTGAAAGAGATATCTTGGGGATTAAGCATCCGCGCGGTGGTCGGATAACGAACCGTGGCTACTGCAAGGGTTTCGTTCACCTTTTTGACCTCGATCGTTTGTGTTTTCCAACCCTGGGCTGTATAAGGGGCATTCATTCCCATCATATTACCCATGGTCATTCCCTGACCACCGAAGGTTCCGAAGGAGTGCATCTCATCACTCGGATGGGTTAAGGTGGCAATGATGCTGCCATCCGTTCCCTTCAGCGTCACTTCGGTTCCGGTTGGAAGGGTATTCGCAACATTGGCCAAGACGTTATCATCCCAACGCCCATTCATGTAAGCCGCAGCCAATTGCTCTGGCAGCTGTTCGAGTGCGGCTTCGGTCGTTTGGGTCAGATAATTGCCGAATTGCTGACGAAAGACCAGATTAACAGAAAATACACTCAGGCCCAAGGTGATGAGCACAATCACCAAAGTGGAGATAAATAATTTCTTGACCATTATCCCTCCTGATTCGGGTTGAACTTATATCCCACCCCATAGACAGTCAGGATAATGGTTGGCTCAGAAGGGACATCTTCAAGCTTCTGCCTAATCTTCTTGATATGGGCATCAATCACCCGCTCATCACCACTAAACTCGTATCCCTGCACAATCTCAACCAACTGGGTACGGGAAAAAACCCGCCCAGGATGTTTAGCTAATACTCCCAGAAGTTTAAACTCTGTGGGAGTGAGCGGGATCACCTCGCCATGGCGTTTTACTTCATACATGACATTGTCAACGGATAACCCATTATCAAAGGTTACCACATCGGCTAAAGGCCCGAGCACCGCTTGGGTTCGTCGCAAAACCGCCCGTACCCTGGCTACCACCTCACGAGGGCTGAAAGGCTTAATGATATAATCGTCTGCCCCCAGTTCCAGCCCTGCTATACGCTCCTCTTCTTCGACCTTAGCGGTAAGCATCAGGATCGGGACAGCTGAGATCTTCCGGATTTCCTGACAGATTTCCTCACCGGAAAGCCCTGGAAGCATTAAGTCAAGAATTACTAAGTCGAATGGATTTTCCTTAAATAGAGTCAGCGCTATCAGCCCATTGGTCGCGGTCGTTACGCTATACCCTTCTTGTTGAAGATAAGCCTTAAGCACGGTCAAAATATTTCTTTCATCATCGACTAGGAGAACTCTCATAATTAACCTCCCCTCAAATTACGGGATTCAGCATGAAGAGTCCAACCCCATACCCAGATGAACTGGTATGGGGTTGGACTAGGACTGGACTGGGACTTCTATGTTAGCGTGTTCCAAAACCTTCAACTTATTCACCTTACTTACCGCAACAGTTCCTCCCGAACCCGTTGAAACTCTTCACCGTCGATTTCTCCCCGCGCATAACGTTCCCGCAAGACTTCTAGCGGATCACGACGCACGGCTGCGGGAGCATACGCCGGATAACCCGAATAACCACGCTGAGCCTCCCGATTCCACGGTAAAAAGAACAGTGCGAACAAGATGATGAGCACTAAAAACATCATGATAAAATTTCTCCTTTCTTTATATCGTAATAAGTCTTACCTTACTTTACATTACTTAGTATAACAATTGCTTTTGAAGATTTGATGAAGAAGACGTGAACAATTTAAGGATATGATCTTTGGGTCAGCCCACACTACGCGCATTCGTCAATTTAACCCCGCCTTCTCAGGCCGGTAAAGGCGTTTAACTTCCTCAAATAAAGCTCTATAGCGTTCGGGATCCTGGAGGACCTTCTGGGCAAAGCGGTAGGCCTTTTCTACGATCAGTGCGTCTTGAGAGAGGTCGGCTAGGCGCAGTTCGGGGAGTCCGTGTTGGCGGGTTCCGAGAAGTTCGCCGGGGCCTCTGAGTTTCAGGTCTTCTTCGGCGATCTTGAACCCGTCCTGAGTTTCACAGAGAACCTCCAGCCGCCGGGAACTGCGCGCTTCGGACATGAGAATACAGAAGGACTGTTCCGTGCCCCGGCCGACCCGACCGCGCAGTTGGTGGAGCTGGGCGAGGCCAAAGCGCTCCGCTCCTTCGATCACCATGACGGTCGCGTTCGGAACATTCACTCCGACTTCGACCACGGTCGTAGAGACGAGGATGTTGATCTCCCCGGCTTGGAAGCGGTGCATGATGTCTTCTTTTTCAGCACCTTTCATACGCCCGTGCAAAAGCGTCACAGTTCGGTGGGAAAAGCGCTTCTGGAGAGATTCGGCCCGCTGCTCTGCTGAGACTAAGTCCAAGGCTTCCGATTCCTGCACCAAGGGGCAGACCACGTAGATCTGCCTTCCCCGTGTTATTTGCTCTTCCAGGAATTTTTCCAAGGAAGGCCGCCCGCGCTCCGACAGCCGTTTCGTGACGATCGGCTTACGCCCGGCAGGGAGTTCATCGATCACAGATAACTGAAGATCCCCATAAAGGGTGAGGGCGAGGGTCCGCGGGATCGGAGTCGCGGTCAAAACCAGCACATGTGGGCTTCCTCCCTTTCCCTGCAATAGGGAACGCTGGCGTACGCCAAAACGATGCTGCTCATCCGTAATGGCCAAACCCAACGCCCGAAAATTCACATCCTCTTGGATCAGGGCATGGGTGCCGACCACCACATCGGCTCTGCCGTCGGCGATTCGGGCTAGGATGTCTTCCCGCTCCAGTTTACCCTGGCTTCCGAGGAGGAGCACGACGTCGACGCCCAACGAGTCAAAGGCCTTCTTTAATGATTCCGCATGCTGCAGGGCGAGGATCTCGGTCGGGACCATCATCGCGCCTTGGTAACCGGAAGCCACTGCTTTCAGTAGTGCGGCCATGGCCACCGCAGTCTTACCCGAACCCACATCCCCTTGCACCAGCCGGGCCATACCCTTCTCCCGGGCCATATCCTGATAAATCTCCTCGATCACCCGCTGTTGAGCCTTGGTCAAGCCAAACGGAAGGGAACGAAAGAACTGTTCTAAAAGCTTCCCACCCCCGACGAGGACTGGGCTCGGCTCTTTTTTCCCCTGATGGCTCTTGAGTTTCGCTATGGCTAGCTGGAGCAGCAGGATTTCCTCCCAAACAAGGCGCTCGCGTGCTCTGGCCAGAACCGGGTAGGACGGAGGAAAATGAATATGGCGGTAGGCCTCTGAGCGGAGCATCCAGTCCCCTTGTTCCTCGGACGCAAGGAATTCGGGGAACAGCTCTGCGACATGAGGAATGGCCTGCTGCACGATAGTTCGAATCACTTTCGTCGATAACCGTGCCGTTTCCGAATAGACGGGGACAATGCCTCCAGCCCCCATCGGACTACTAGAGTTGCTCAATTTCTCAATATCCGCAGCCAGGATTTCAATATACTGGTGCTGACGGCGAAGCTTCCCTGTAACCGCCACATGGGTACCGATCGGATACTGTTTGATGATGAAGGGCTGATTAAACCATACGGCCTGAATCACGCGGCCCTCCTGCTCCAACCCTAGCTTTACAACCTTCACCCGGCCCTGGGAAAGCTGGCCTGAGACCACTGTACCCGTAATGCTTGCCATTTCCCCATCCTGAATTTCCCCAATGGCACGAAAACGACGATCCTCATAGCGTCGGGGAAAATAAAGGATCAGATCCATCATGCGCTCAATCCCGAGCCCTTGCAGCTGTTTAAAGCGCTCCGGTCCCACACCTTTTAGGTACTGCAGAGAGGGGCTTCGTCGTACATGCCCAGCATCCGCAGCACTCCGGGCACTCTTACCCTCATGGGTTTTCTCTTGAGCACCTGTGTTAGCTGCAGTATTTTCGCTATGCTTAACATGTGAGAAGTCCCAGGTTTGCTCCCTGGTATCCGGGGCATTACCTACGTTTCCTACGGAATCAACGTTATCGCCATTATCGCCATAACCGCTGTCCCCGAATTCCCCTGCCTCCACAGCCCTCCGCAAGCGCGCAAATTCTGCAAGCAGGGCGACAAATCCTTCCCTACGTTTGCGTGGGCTTAACGTCGGATAGCGTCCTGCAATCTCCCGGATTAGGGAAAGTTCGGCTCCGGGCACTAACTGTCCAAGCCGGGGGACTGCTCCGGACAAAAAGGTACTGAATCCACCCAAAGCTCCTGTATTAGCAAACCCTTGCTTCTCTTCGGCCACCAAGGCCCGCTCAATGTTGTTAAGAACGATGGTCACACTGCTAAATGCTTTCATATTGTCAACTGAATCCTTCTGCCGGTCGGGGTGGCAGCCAGCCCTCCCTGAGCGGTTTCCCTGAGAGAACAGGGGATCTGTCGTCCGACATCAGCCATGGTGTCGATCACTTCATCCACCGGGATCGCGCTTTTGATTCCTGCTAAAACCATCTCCGCCGCAGCCAAGGCTATCGCAGCCGCCGTCGCATTGCGTTTAATGCATGGGACTTCCACCAGCCCGGCCACCGGATCGCAGACCAGGCCTAAGAAAGACTTCATCGCAATTGCTGCGGCCTGGGCCGTCGCCTCAGGAGAGCCTCCTGCCATCTCCACGGCTGCCGCTGCGGCCATCCCGGCTGCGGAGCCGATTTCTGCCTGACAGCCGCCTTCCGCTCCGGACACGGTCGCCCGGTCGGCGATCACCATGCCGAGCCCAGCAGCGCTAAAAAGCCCCAGAAGCGAAGCTTCTTCAGGGAGGCCGAGCGCTTCTTCCACGGTCAGGATGACAGCTGGAAGCACGCCGCAAGAACCGGCGGTCGGAGCGGCGACGATCTTGCCCATGGAGGCGTTCACTTCAGCGACCGCTAAAGCTTTGGCAATTGCGCCGCTGAACCGCTCGCCAGTCAGGCTCTCCCCGCGCAGACGACGAGCCTCCACCTTCGCCGCTTCTCCCCCAGAGAGCCCGGAAAACGAGCGCAAATTCCCCTTCAGCCCCTTCTGCACGGATTCCCGCATCACCTGCAGGTTTTCCCGCATGCGCTTAAGAAGCATCTCTTGAGCCGTCTCAAGTTCCAACTCCTGCTCCCTAAGCACTACCTCCCCAATCTTTAGCCCCTCCGCCTCCGCCTGCCGTACAAAATCCATATAAGCTCGCACCAGTCTGACCCCCTTGCTAAGAAAACCTAAATCCATTCAAACACTGAAAATATTATCCCCATTAAGTCGATATCGAAGCCCCAAATCCCAAGAGCCAACGCCAATCCTTCCGGTAGGACTCTGCGAGGGAGGGAAGGGGTCAGACCTAAAGGTCTTACCCCTTCCCTTTAGCCGAGCTTCGAAGCTGTGCTTAGGCGATTCCCCAAATCAGGGAATGCTCCGCGAGCACCTAAACGAACCATTAAGCGAGCAGGAACTAAACTTTACGCAGGCGAGTACTTCCTTCACAGGGGTGACGCTCAGGACGAGCGTCACCGCCGACTGAGCCAAGGATGGCGAATTCGGCGGGAACCCCTCTTCCCCAGACCGAGCCGAGTAATTGGTTTAGTCTGCAACGACGGAACAGGACGTTCCTAGTGCCGCATCCGCCCGGATGGCGATCAGATGCGGCTCGCCCTGGATGAGCGTGGTGCCGCGGAGCATTCCCCACCCCAAACCGCCCGAGGCTCAGCCCAAATCCACCGCTATCGCCTGCACCACCGCCGGGAGCTTCCGCAATAGCAGCATCACCGAAGAGTCCAGGGGTTGGTCTGTTTCCACGATGGTCAGTGCCTGCGCTCCCCTTTTTTCCCGCGAAACCCGCATCTGGGCAATATTCACCTGAGCGGTGGCTAACAAAGACGTAACCTGAGCCACGACTCCCGGAAGATCCCGGTGCAAGATGACTAAAGTCGGATAATCCCCGCTGATCTCGACAGGAAAACCGTTGATCGCCACGATTTTAATCTGCCCCCCGCCAATGGAGGAGCCTAAAACCACTGCGCTGCGGCCGTCTTGGGCGCGCAGGTGAAACTCCGCCGTATTCGGATGCACATCACCTAAATCAGCGGATGTAAACTGAATATCGAGCCCTTTTTCCTTCGCCAAGGCTAGCGCCTGAGGAATGCGTTCATCATCGGTTCCCATGCCCATGAGTCCGGCCGCAAATGCCAAATTCGTGCCATGTCCTTTACCCGTCTCGGCAAAGGATCCATGCAGGCGAATCTCTGCTTTATCTGGCTCCACTCCGAGGATTTTCCGGGCCATGATGCCCAGCCGAACTGCACCTGCCGTGTGTGAACTCGACGGTCCGACCATGATTGGACCTAAAATATCGAATACATTTGCTCTTGCCAAATTCATCGCCTCAATGCCTAAATCCCCGGATGTCCGGGGGGGTGATCTTTTTACTCACTCCACACCTAAAATATAATAGTATAAAGGCTGTCCGCCGGGATAAACCTCAACTTCCACATCTCTGTTTTCCGCATGCAACCATTCTTCCAACGTCTTCGCTTCCTCAGGTACGACATCCTGGCCCAGGAAGATGGTCACCAGATCATAATCCCGCCAGTTCATATGTTCCAACGTTTCTTTTGCTACATCCAAGCGCTCCTTGCCCGTTACGGTGAGCTTGTCCTCAACGAGCCCGAGAATGTCCCCCTCTTCAATACTGAAACCATCATACTGCGAATCCCTGACCGCATAGGTCACTTCCCCTGAACCAACCCGAGACAGAGCCCCTTCCATGGTTCTGAGATTTTTTTCTATTCCCTCATCCGGCAGAAAATTCAGCAGTGCGGAAATACCTTGCGGAATGGATTTGCTCGGAATGGCATAGACATTTCGATCCTTTAGAATCTCCTGAACCTGCTGGGCAGCTAAAATGATGTTAGCGTTGTTAGGCAGGATATAGATGTTGCGGGCTGCGGTCTTACGCGCCGCTTCCACCAAATCCTCTGTACTGGGATTCATGGTTTGCCCGCCGAAGACCACTTGATCGGCTCCTAAACTCGTAAAGACCCGGGCTATGCCCTCACCCATCACAACCGCAACCACACCGTACTCTTTCGTTATTTCTGGCGCCTTCGCCAGCTGTTCTGTGTCCGTGGCTTCTGAACCTGCTTCCGGCGTTTCCCCTTTTAAAGCATGAGCCATCGCCTCGTTTTGAGCGAGCATATTATGAATTGCTACCTCGTGCAAAGCACCCCACTGAATGGCATACTCCAACACCTGGCCCGGATTTTTGGTATGAATGTGGATCTTAACTACTTCGGGCGTGCCGACGACGAGCATGCTGTCTCCCCAGCCCGATATATCCGTCTTAATCTGTTCGAGCGGGATCTGTTCCCCTTTGACCAGAAATTCTGTACAGTACGGGTATTCCAGGTTTTCAATTGGAAAAAATCCGCCCTGGGAGGGTTCAGCCACACCCTCTTGCTGATAGCCATCCAAGGATTCGCCGTCCTCAAGGGAAAGCCCTTCAATCACCCTGATCCAGCCACCGAGGATAACCAGAAACCCTTTCCCACCCGCATCGACTACGCCGGCTTGCTTAAGAACGTGCAACAGTTCCGGAGTCCGGATAAGAGCAGCCTGGCCTTTTTGGTAGGCCTCTTTTAACGTATCCAAAGGGGCTGCACCCAATTTGGCTTTGTTGAGTGCCCCTCGCGCCGCCTCTTTCGCCACGGTAAGAATGGTCCCTTCGACCGGCTTCATCACGGCTTTATAGGCTGTATCAACTCCGGTTTGGAGGGCCTGGGCGATCTGTTGGGCATTGGCCGTCGATAGACCTTCCAACCCTTTAGCAATCCCACGCATAAGTTGGGAAAGAATCACTCCTGAATTCCCCCGTGCCCCCATCAGTGAACCCATGGACGCAGCGGTCGCCACGTCAGCCAATGCTTCCCCTGGAACCTTCGCCGCTTCTTTCGCCGCGGATTGGATCGTCAGATGCATGTTCGTGCCTGTATCACCATCCGGGACCGGGAAAACGTTGAGTGCATCCACTTCACGCTTTTTTGCTCCTAAAGCCTGGGCCCCGGCTATCATCATATCTTTCCACATTTGTCCTGTAATCATGTTTCCCAAGTCCGTACCTGGTTTCAACATTTCTCCTCCTACTCCCTGAAACTCGGGTGCGAAACCAACAATCCCGCATTTCAACCCTAACAACCGGAATCTTCAAACCCCGTATTCAGCACGCCATCCAAAATCAAGGCTCCCTGGATCGAGGTATTCACCGAGATAGCTAGTCCAAAACCCGAACACCCTGGATGTTGACATTCACCTGGCTCACTTTAAGCCCGGTCAAGTTCTCCGTCGTATAGCGCACCCGCTCCATAACATTGGCCGCCACTTCCGAGATGCGTACGCCATATCCTACAATAATGTACAGATCAATCACGACTTCGTTTTCCTGCAGGGAAACAACAACCCCTCGCGCTAAGTTTTCCCGACCGAGAATTTCAGCCACGCCATCGGTAATCCTTCGCGTAGAGGCCATTCCGACCAAGCCATAGCATTCAACAGCGACCGCCCCAGCGATCGTCGCGATCACCTCTTCGGAAATATCGATCAAGCCTAAGCTATTCGCGATCTCCTTGCCCATTCCAAATCCCCTTTCACCGCGCATTTCACCATCATTCTATCAAGTAAACGAAAAATATTCAAAGTTTCCCGCAAAAAGAATTTAGAAATTGTCCTTAATGCATCCTCAAACCCATGAGAACCCACAAAATCATCTGAAAGCCCCTAAATAAAGCTGGAAAAACCTTGCCAATCCTCAAAGCGTTTGATAAAATATATGAGTGTCATTTCGGTGCAAAGGAGGTTTTAAGCATGGCGAATATCTGTGCCATATGCGGCAAAGGAATTGCCACGGGAATGCAAGTCAGCCACTCTCATATTCGCACCAAGCGGACCTGGAAACCCAACCTGCAGAGGGTTCGGGCGCTTGTAAACGGCACTCCCACCCGGATCAATGTTTGCACCAGATGCTTACGTTCCGGTAAAGTACAGCGTGCGGTATAACCCGTTGGCCCGACTAAGTCGGGCCTGACTATTTCAGCAGCACCACCAAGACCCAGCCTGAATGCACCTCGATTACCACATCTTCTTCAATGAATACATTACTGACGGAACGTGGCGAATGCTGTACGAGTGTTGCCTGATCCAGTGGATAATAAAGTCCTTGCGTTGTGACCACAGCTGTCTCTGATAAAACAATCAGAGACAGCTCTTTATTTTGTTCTCCATGAATGCTTTCCCGACCTTGGAGCACCCACATCTCATGCTGCGGATCTTTCAGACGCAGACGGCGGCCTTGGCGGGCATATCCCAAGAGCAGAGCCAGGTTGCCGAGAAAATGGTCGATGCGTCCGCCCGTCCCACCATAAAGCAGGATATCTTCTCCTGGCTGAGCGATGTCTGCCGCCCGTTCGAGAGCCAACTCCAAATCCGTCTCATCTTTCTGGCGGGGATACCTTAAAACCTCGATTCCAGCCTGCTCACATATCGCCAAGTTTTCCGGAGTGATAGAATCCAAATCCCCAACGAGGGCATCCGGAAGTCGCCCGGACTGGATCGCCGCATCGGCGCCTCCGTCGGCACATACCAGATAATCAACCTGGGCAAGCTCGGCTCTCCCCCAGTCCACATCCCACTCACCATTAGCGAGCACCGCAACCCGTACCCCTACTCCTCCATCGACACCCCGATCGTTGGCCGCTGCCCTCACTCCAACTCCCCCTCTGATACGGCCTGGCCTAACACTGCCTGGCGAATCCGTTGGAGCGCTTGAGCAGGCTCAGGATTCGCAAAAACGGCCGCCCCTGCCACTAAGACTTGGGCTCCCGCCTGAACACAAGCTTTGGCCGTCTCCGGGTTGATGCCGCCATCGACCTCGATGAGGCAACGGCTCTTAATGCGGGCGAGCTCAGCCTTCAACTCTACAATTTTCGGCAGAACTCCGGGAATAAAGGCCTGCCCACCGAAGCCGGGGTTTACCGTCATGATCAATACCAAATCCAGGTCACCCAGCACATAACGCAACCCCTCCCAGGGCGTTGCCGGGTTCAAGGCTACACCCGCCTTCAGGCCGAGGGATTTTATCATCTGCACCGCTCGATGAATATGAGGTGTAGCTTCCCCATGCACCGTCAGATAATCCGCACCGGCCTGTGCGAACAACGAAATATAGCGTTCCGGTTCTTCGATCATCAAATGCACATCAAACTTCAGCCGGGAATGCGGACGCAGGGCTTTCACCACCAGCGGGCCTAAAGTTAAATTAGGCACAAAACGCCCATCCATCACATCAATATGTAAGAATTCTGCCCCAGCGTCCTCGACCCGCTTCACCTCAGCCGCCAAGCAGGAAAAGTCCGCCGCTAAAATAGAGGGTGCTAAATAGACCAAAATCAATATCTCCTTTCAGCCGCAATGACTTCTTGTAAAAAGATCTGGTAATGTTCATAGCGCAGCGGGTGAATATCCCCTGTTTTGACTCCCTCCTTAACCGCACACTCCGGCTCCTTGTCATGCAGGCAGCTTTTGAAGCGGCATAACCCCAGGAAAGGCGTCATTTCCGGGAAGAAAGAAGAGAGTTCTTCGCGTTTCATTTTCGGCAAGTCCAAAGCAGAGAATCCCGGTGTATCAGCAACCACCCCCCCGGCACACTGAAACAATTCCGTGTGTCGAGTCGTATGCCTCCCCCGTTTTTTTCGGCTCACATCCCCGGTTTTCAATTCTGCCCCTGGGGCCAGGGCGTTGACCAAACTTGATTTCCCAACCCCTGACGGCCCAGCCAAAACCGTAATCTTTCCTGCTAAGGCCGGGCGTACACATTCGAGGCCTTCCCCTGTCTTACTGGAAACCATCGCCAGCAGATACCCGAGCTTTCCGTAAGCCTGCCAAAGGATTTCCTCCCCGGAGTCCCCCAGCCAGCGATCCTTTTTGGTCAACACGAGAAACGGCTGTATACCTGCATCTAAGATTTGAATAATGAGCCGATCCAGGAGATTTAAATCCGGCTGGGGCGCAGTGAGCGCAAAGATAAGTAAAGCCTGATCCACATTCGCAATGCTCGGGCGAACCAAAACGTTCCTGCGGGGCAAAACCTTTTCAATCGTGGCCTTTTGGGTCACTTCCTTGTCGATAATTTCCTTGTCGGTCGTTTCCTTCTCTCCATTTGGCTCAATATCCACCCGATCCCCAGGCAGGAATTCCTGGTCACGGATACGAAAGCGACCGCGCAGGGAGCATTCCCATACCCGGTCTTCCGCCAGCACATAGTAAAATCCGCCATATCCTTTGAGCAAAATGCCCTCGCTCATACACACTCCTTAAGTATATCGATTCTCGTACTGCAACGCTCCATCAACGAGAATCTGCAGTGTCGCCGGGGGATAATACCGGATGTCCGACGGCATCCCGGTCGCTGTTCCGGCCCGATAGGGGCTGTGCCAAACCTCCGTCTTCCCGCGGGTATCATTGATGCGCACGGAAACATCATGTTCTTTGCCATCATTGGGAACGACACGCTGCAAACTCCCCACGATCACTTGCTTATCCATCTGTTTGGCGAGCGGCCCCGGCCCGGCGGAAATAATGACCGTCACTTTCGAGCCCTGCTGAACCTGCTGATTTGGCTTGGGATTGGTATCGATCACCATGTCAGGCGGATAAAGCCCGGAGTTCTGACTCTCCACCAGAAGAACGAGTTTGTTCTGGGTCTCCAAAATATTGCGGGCTTCCCCGATGGGTTTTCCAATCACATCGGGCATGTTAATAATCTGGAATTGCGGTCCGGTACTGATGGTCAAATGACTGACGCCATTTTTGGGCCATTGGGCCCCAGGGGCCGGGTTTTGATCCATAACATAGCCATTGGGAACCGTCGCACTCGGAGCGGTATCCACTGTCACTTTGCCTGTAAAACCCTGGTTCGTGATCACATTCCGGGCAGCCTCTTCCGTGAGCGGCGGATTGGCGCCTTTTAGATCCGGGAAATTCGCCACATCCGGCCCTTTGCTGACCACGACCGTCACTTCCCGCCCGATCCTGACCGGCGAACTGGGTTTCGGCGTTTGGCTGATGATCTTATCCTTTGGCACCGTATCGCTGAATTCCGAACTGTTGCCGGCACCCCAATTCAATTTTGCCTTCTGCAGGGACACCGTGGCATCCATCACCGTCATCCCACTTAAATCCGGAACCGTCGTCATCCCCACCGTTAAAAAACTCTTGAGCCATAATCCCCCACCTCCTAAGAGAAGCAGGGCAGCCAAGGCAATGCCTAGCCAAAGCCAGCGCTTTTTATTGGCCCCGGCCTTGACGGCCTGTGCGGCTTTCACTTCTGCAGCCCCTTCCCCTTTCACTCCTGCAGCGGATGCGGTGGCTGCGCGCAGCGCCTTGTGCACCTGGGTCGCTTCCATGTCAAGAGGGACTTCTGCGCTCACCGGCTCTCCTGAACGTACTTTCGCCAAGTCTTCCAGGAACTCCTTCGCTGAGGCATATCGGTGTTCTGCCGACTTAGCTATCGCCTTGATCACGACATTTTCCAAATCTCGGCTCACCCGCGGATTCAACTTACTCGGAAGCGGCGCATTTTCCTGCAAATGCTTTAAAGCGATGGCTATCGGAGTCTCCCCGTCATACGGGACTTGGCCCGTAAGCAGTTCATAGAGAATGATGCCCAAAGAATATAAATCAGAACGCTCATCACTCTGCAATCCTTTCGCCTGCTCGGGGGAAAGGTAATGAACGGAACCCACAATATCCCCGGTATGGGTCACGGTTGCCGAGGAAACCGCGCGGGCAATCCCGAAATCCGTGACTTTGGCCCGACCATCCGCCGTAACCAAGACATTATGCGGTTTAATATCCCGATGAATGATGTGATGCTCATGGGCATGACGAATCCCTTCCCCAATTTGAGCCGCGAGGTTAAGCGCCTGCTCCGGTGACAAGGGTGCATACTCCCGAATGATCTCTTTCAGGTTTCGCCCCTCCACATATTCCATCACAATGTATTCAATTTCCCCATCCTTACCGACATCATAGATCGAGACAATGTTCGGGTGGGACAAGCTGGCCGCAGCCTGTGCTTCGCGGCGAAAACGCCGGACAAACTCTTCATCCGACAGAAACTGTTCCCGTAGCACCTTAACTGTGACGATCCGGTTTAAGAGAACATCCTTCGCTTTATAAACGATCGCCATGCCTCCGGCTCCAATGCGATCGAGCACTTCATAGCGCCCGCCAAAAACTTTGTTCACAGGTCTCACCTACTTTCTCGATAGTGCAGATTGGATCATTTGGCGGGCAATGGGAGCCGCCGCCCCGCCGCCGGTTCCCCCGTTTTCAACAAGCACGGCCACAGCGATTCGGGGAGCCTCCGCCGGGGCAAACGCGATATACCAAGCATGTGTAGGCACATTCCCCCCTGGTTCAGCCGAACCGGTTTTGGCCGCCACCTGGGCATCGGCTATGGCCCCAGGAGACGCCGTTCCCTCATTAACCGCCGTGATCATGCCACTCGTAATCTTCGCCGCTTCATCCTTCGACATCGCGGTAAGCCAAGGCTCAACCGGACTCGTATAAACTGGCTTGCCATCTTCTCCCAAGACCCGTTCCACAACATGCGGCTGCATGATCACTCCCTGATTGGCAATTCCCGCCGCAATCAAGGCCATATGGAAAGGTGAAACCATGACTTCCCCTTGCCCAAAGGCACTGGCAGGCAAAAGCGTCGGATCAAGTTTCGCTGGAAGCGCTTCTGCTTTGGTCAGCGAACTTCGAGGAACGCTCAGCTCCAAGGGAAGGCTCTGCCCAAAACCGAAGGCCTTGGCTGCTGCCAAAAATTTATCCGTTCCGGCCTTTTCCGCATAGGTTGCAAAATAGGTGTTGCAGGAGTCAGCAAGGGCCAAATTATAATTCACCCAACCATGCGCTTTATCGTTTTGTTCATGAATAGCCTGCCCATGGATAATGGTCGAACCCCCGCAATCATAGAGTTCTGTGGTATTGATTCCAGCCCTGAACAAAGCCAGGGAAGTCACCACTTTCATGGTAGACCCCGGAGGAAAGAGTGAAAAAGCGTGGTTACGCAAAGGACTCCCCGTCTGGGTACTGATCGTCGTCCAGTTATCATCAAGGCCATTCGGATTGAAACCCGGCTCGCTCACCAAGGCAAGAACTTCCCCATTGCGTGGATCAATCGCCACGGCCGCCCCCTGCTTTCCTTTGAGGGCATCGAAAGCGGCCTGTTGGATGCGTGCATCAATGGTCAACACCGCATCATTTCCCTGGCGTGGTAAATTAAAAACCTGCTGCAGCTGCTGAGTAAAGGTCGCATCTTTCACCCCTAAGAGCCAATCTCCAATAGCCCCTTCCAGCCCTGCTGAGCCATGCTGCAGTGTCGCATAGCCGACCATAGGTTCAAATACTTCCCCTTTCGGATAAACCCTCGTCTTTTTCCCGCCTATCACTTGCGTTTGTGCTAAGATTTCGCCATTCCGGTCGAAAATTCCTCCCCTTTTTACCCTATCTTCCAAAAGGATGAGACGACGGTTGGCAGGATTGTTTTGCAATGCGTCCGCACGCCAAACCTGCCAATAAACGAGCCCCAGGCCCAAGACCAGAAAACTAAACGCCAACCCTAACGCCACCCGCCTCAAGCCTTGGTTCATGTGGCATACTCCCTTTCCCCGGACGTCAGCGGTATGCTCATCGTTGAATTATGAGAAACATTTGCGACAAATCCCAAAATTATAAAATGAACCAACATCGAACTCCCGCCATAACTTACCCAAGGAAGCGGCAAGCCTGTCAGTGGGAAAAGTTTAGTAACCCCGGTGAGAATAACCAAGGCTTCCGTCCCAATCAAAATACCCACTCCGGCCGTCAAAATCTGTCCAAAGCGATCCGATGTCTTCATACTGACCGCAAAAGCCCGAAACACAACGATTAAGAACAAGCAGAGAACCGCCATAGCCCCCGCGAAGCCCAGTTCCTCCGCAATCACAGCAAAGATAAAGTCCGTGCCGGCTTCGGGTATCTGAAATGCCCCGATCCCATTGCCCAGACCGGTCCCCAGGATCCCCCCTCCGCTAATCGCAAAGAGAGACTGGGCTATCTGATATCCCCCGTGCGCAATATCCTTCCAAGGATTGAGCCAAGCCGCCACCCGAACCTGCACATGACTGAAAAGCAAATAGCCAACCCAGCCTGTCGCGAGAAACACAGGAATTGCCACTCCAAGGTACAATAATCGATTCGTAACGGCATAAAGCAAGAGAACAAATAAAGTATAAAAGACCAAGGCTGTGCCCAGACTCTTCTGCGCCGCTAAAAGCCCCAGGGAAACAACAGCCATGAGCAGAAATGGTCCCAAAGTACGAAAATCCGGAAGCGACAGTCTGCCCCACTGTACGGTCCCCACTCGCAACAATTCTTCATGTTCGCTGAGGTAGGAAGCCAAAAACAGCAGAAGCGCAACTTTGACCAATTCTTCCGGCTCTACTGCAAATGGACCCACCCGAATCCAACTCGTGGCCCCATGTGACGCAAAACCAAAGACCAACGTCATAACCAACAGAATAAGGGCGGCCAAACCCCAAAGATATTGAAGCCTTCCTAAACGGCGGTAATCGCGAATCCCCCAAAGCAAGAGATAAAAAATAACAAGCCCCAGACTCGCCCACCAAAACTGACGCAAAGCCAAATCCGGTCGAATGCGCACCAGAAAGACCAGTCCTACCGTTACAATCGCCTGAACCGATGGCAGGAGGAAGGGATCCCCTTGATAATGCAGAAGGTGTTCCAACATAACCCCGACAATAATAATCATTGTCAAGAGAATAGCGGGTGCAACCAACGTCGCACTAAATTTCCCAACACCTTTCAAAATGCCCAAACCAAGCCACAATATAGCCACAATGAGCAGGCGCAAGGTTATTTTCGTTCCCATAGTCCTCACTCCAAAATACAGCATAATAGGGTAAAGTTATCCGGAGCCCCCCGCTCGATCACGAGCTGTTTCAGGTTTTCCAAGTGGGCTTCCCAGTTTCCCCCGCTCATCAATTCTGCGGTGAGCTCCCCTATGCTTACCATATTAGAAAACCCATCTGTACATAACAAGAAAACATCATCTGTTTCCGTCTTCAACCTGTGAACATCCACTTCCACTTCTTCCGCCGCCCCTACGGCCCGTGTCAGCATATGACGCTTCGGATGCTTCTCAGCCTCTGCCTCGGAAATCTCACCGAGTCGCAAAAGTTCCCCAACCAAAGAATGATCCTTCGTGAGTGTCTCCAGGCACCCTTGACGCCAAAGGTAAGCACGGCTGTCCCCCACATGCCCAATCAAGGCCTCTCCCGAGCGAATGATCAGTGCCGTCAACGTGGTACCCATTCCTTGCATCTCTGGATGAGCGTTGGACGATTCATAGACACAACGGTTGGCTCGCTCCAACACCTGAAGCAGCCACGCTTCCAAGTCTTCCGAACTGACCGCATCCAGTGCTGCCGCCGCTTGGGAAATCTCATTCAAGGCTGTGCGGGAGGCCACTTCGCCGGCTAAATGCCCGCCCATGCCATCGGCCACCGCCAAAAGTCCCTGTTCTTTTAACACGAGATAGGCATCCTCATTGTTTCTGCGCACCAAACCCGTCTCACTATAACTTAGAATTTTCATTTTGCCACCTCGTATATTGGAAAGTAATACTTCCAATTTTCACATAGTCCCCAATAACGAGTTGCACCGGGGAATCGATCCGTTCACCATTGACCCACGTTCCATTAGTGCTCCCCATATCCTCGACTAAGGTAACCCCTTTATGCCTGCGAAAGAGCGCGTGCTCAATCGAAACAAAATGATCTGGTACAATCACATCATTATTCTTGCCCCTACCCATCTTTAAACCTTTATCGTCAATGCGGAAACGCCGCCCCTTGGGCAGAGTATCGGTCCCGCTCAGGACTTCAAGCTGCCCCGATTCCGGATCGCGGCGGTGAAAAACTCCCTTCGCCTGTAGATCCCCCAAGAGGACCGTCAACACACGCAGGAGAAAAAGATAAATTAAGGCTACGAACAATAGCCTTCCTAAAACCAGGAGAATCTGCATACTCAACCTCCGGCTTGGCAGATCATGGCCAGCGTCTGCCCCAGCTGAATTTTCTCGCCAGGGGCGACAAATTGGCGGGTAATCCGCTGACCATTGACCCAAGTGCCATTCGTGCTTCCTAAGTCATCCAGCAGCCAGCCCTGCTCCTCCCGGCTGACCTTCACATGCCGTCGGGAAATCTCTGGGTCATGCAGGACGATTTCACATTGGGAATGCCGTCCAATATGGAAGGAATCGCTCAACAGAGGAAAAGATTGGTGCACGTCTGGTCCTTCAAGTATTTCGAGATAATAAGCCAGATTCCTGCTAATCTCCGGCTCCATAAAATTTGTTTTTACATCCCCGGTGAAAATACCCGTCTGCTCCCGCCAATCGAGTTCCTCAGAAACCCCGCTTTCCTCTTCCCCCCAATCAACCAGGATAGAATCATCAAAATCGACTTCGATAAACATCTCCCTCAGGTTGACCGTATCATCAGCATGGAGTTCGATGGCCGGCTTGCTCAGAAACGTATACTGATAACGTTCTCCTTCAGCATAAAGAAACTTGGACAGCTCCTTCAAGAGCGCGTCCCCGAAGCTTGCCAGCGGTCCCCAATCGGCTGAATGGAGAAAGACGCGGTAAACATTGGGAACATAAACCACTGAAATACTAACTTGTTTATGCTTATGCATCGCTTTGGCCAGCTCTTTGGCAATCTCCACAGGCTGCAAGCGGCCAGGATTTTTTTTAAATGCCCCCGTAAAAAGCTGTTCAGCCATTGCTTCAAACCTGGCCAGTAAACTCATTCCCATTTCCATTCACTCCCCATAGCGCCGCCTAAGCTGCCCGCACGCTGCATCAATGTCTGTCCCCCGTTCCTCTCTTAGCGTTACAGTGATACCTGCCCCCTCTAAAATTCGGGCAAATTCCAAGAGTTTGTCCCGCTGCGGCCGCTTCATCCCAGTTTCCGCAACCGGATTCACCGGAATCAGATTCACATGAGCCAGCAACCCCTTGAGGAGTTGGGCCATTCGTCTCGCCTCGTCTGCACTAGCAGTGCCTTCTGCGAGCGCCACTTCAAACGTAATCCTGCGGCCTGTAATTGCGGAATAATCCCGGCAGGCAGCCATTAACTCCGCCAATGGGTATTTCCGGTTCATTGGCACCAACTGATTCCGCACGGCATCTTGGGCAGAATGCAAGGACACCGCCAGCCCCACCTGGGGATTATCCCGTGCCAACTCCCGGATGCGAAAGACCTCCCCACTCGTGGAAATGGTCATGCGCCTCATGCCGATATTTTGACCTTTAGAACTATTTAGTAAGTTAATCCCTTTCAGCACCGACTCATAATTGAGGAACGGCTCACCCATCCCCATAAAAACCACATTGGTTACCTGAAACTCTGGGTCTTCTTGGCGCACCAGCCACGTGATTTCGAGAACCTGGCCCACGATTTCCCCTGGACTTAGATTGCGCCGAAATCCCCCTAAGCCAGTGGCACAGAATGCACAGCCTACCGCACAGCCCACTTGCGTCGACACGCACACCGTGTGTCGGTCACGAGCCTGTACGCGCTCATATTCCATGAGCACACATTCAAGGGTTTCTCCATCCTGAAGCCGAAAAAGATATTTGCGGGTTCCATCGGCTGCCCGTTGTTCCTGCACCAGATCCAAGAGTGGAAACACAAAATGCTGAGCGAGTACCTCCCGATCCTTAATTCCTATATTTTCCATGTCATCCCAGGTACGCACGCCCTTATCCTGCACCCACTGGAAAATCTGGCTCCCACGAAAACGTTTAAGCCCCAAAGTCAAGCACGCTTTTGCAAGTTCCGTTTCGGACAGGCCACGTAATTCTAAGCTTTCCATAGTATTATTCACCCAAATCCTACCAGATAAACTTCACGCTAAACAATACGTCTAAATTTTGCTAAAAAAAAGCCATCCATGCCATGTCGATGCGGCAAAAGCTGCAGCATCCCTTTTTCAGCCTGTTTACGATCTCCGTCATCAGTCAGATGGAATGGCAGACTTTCCGTCAGATCCACCGGGATAAACTCCGGATGGCGCTTGCGGAAAGCTTTTGCCACTTCAAAATTCTCCTCTGGCTCAATGGTACAGGTCGAATACACCAATTCTCCCCCGATTTTAACCGTTTCAGCCGCCCTTTCGAGAATGGATTGCTGTAAGGGCGGAAATACCTGAAGTTCCTCTTCCTGCTTATGCCAGCGCAGATCCGATTTGCGCCGGAGCACTCCCAACCCTGAACAAGGGGCATCCACCAAGACCCTATCCTGAGATTTAGCTTTCACCCCAGGGAGTTCGCGCGCATCCCCCTGCTGGGTTTGGATGATATGAATCCCCAGCCGCTCGGCTGACGCAGCGACGAAGGGGAGTTTATGTTCATGCACATCGAAGGCGAGGATCCGACCCTGATCAGCCATGAGTTGAGCTAAGTGTGTCGTCTTGCCACCCGGTGCGCTGCAGACATCCAGGACCTGCTCCCCCGGCAATGGAGCCAACAGGTGAGCGACCAATTGCGAACTTTCATCTTGCACCGTAAAGAGCCCTTCCCGGAAACCTGATAAGCGCTCCAGCGCGCCAAACCCCGTCATCCGCAGGGATTCCGGAACCCGCTCGCCGCGCTCAGCTTCTATCCCTGCAGCCTGCAGCCTCACTAAGAGTTCCTCCGGGGAGTTCTTCAGGGTATTCGCCCGAATCCAGGTCGGGGCGGGCTCATTATTCGCCTGACACAATTTTTCCGTCTCAGCCAGACCCCAACGCTTCCACCAGCGGCGCACCATCCAGTCGGGATGGGAATAGCGCACACAGAGGTAGCGCACAGGCTCCCGCCTAGGATCCGGCCAAGAGATTTCCCAGCCCTGGCGCTCAACTTGTCGCAGCACCCCGTTGACCAAGGAAGCAAACTTCGCCGCCTCCCGTTTCGCCAGCTCGACACTCTCACCAACCGCTGCAGCTGCCGGAATCCGGTCCAGGTAGAGAAGCTGAAAGGCACCTAAGCGCAAAATCCCTCTCACCACAACATCAAAATTCGACATCGGACCCCGCAAATGCTGGCGCAGAGCGTAATCCAAGGTAAGACGGTGCTTCAGTACCCCATTAACGAGGGCTGTCGCCAACTGACGGTCCCGCGGATCGGGAAGCAAACCAACTTGATGCTGTAAGAGGATATTCGCATACGCCCCTTCTTTCTCCACCCTGGACAAAATGCTGAGGGCGAGACCACGCGCAGTAACAACACTATTCACCGCGGCTGGAGTCCGGACACCGGGGACGGTTCTCTCTGTCTCACTCTTTATCTCAAGCACGGCGAAGGCCCCCTTTGCTTATAGTTATCAACACCTACTCGAACCCCTGACCCACGCTCCCATGCCGTCCCCGGAAAAAGTCCGACGCGGCCATGCGGCGTTTGCCAGCTGGCTGTACTTCTAATAGTTTGACGAGTCCTCCACCCGTTGCAACGGTAATCCCGTCATCCTCAATCCGCAAAACTTGACCTGGGGTTCCCGTGTCAGCGGTATTCGCTTCCAGGAACCGCGTCTTCCAAATCTTAATGGTTTCTCCCTTAAACGTAGTATAAGCTCCAGGCCAGGGATTGAGTCCCCGCACCTGGTTGTGAATGTCCCCCGCCCTTTTTTGCCACTGAATCCTTTCATGCTCGCGAGTCAGGAGGGAGGCGTAACTCGAAAGTCCTGCTTGGGGAACTGGTTTCACTTCCCCTTTTTCTAAACCCGCCAGCGTTTCAACGAGCAGTCGGGCACCCAAAGCGGCTAAGGCATCCTGCACTTCCCCGGTCGTATCAGCCGCACCAATGGGATATTCTGCTTTAAGTAACATAGCACCGGTATCGAGCCCGGCATCCATCTGCATCGTGGTCACGCCGGCCACCGGCTCACCCCGCATGATCGCCCAGTGAATCGGGGCCGCACCCCGGTAAGCGGGCAGGAGCGAGGCATGGACGTTAATACAGCCCCAGTGGGGAAGGGAAAGGATCTCCTGGGATAAAATCTGACCATAAGCAACCACCACGATGCACTCAGGCTTCAATGCCCGCAACGCCTGCACCGCGTCAACTGCCTTCACCCGCTCCGGCTGCAGAACCTTGAGATTTAAGGACTGGGCCGCCTCTTTTACCGGGCTCGGGCGCAAGTCCTTTCCTCGTCCAGCCGGACGATCCGGCTGCGTAAAAACTGCCGCCACTTTATGCCCTGCTTCAAGCAATGCTTTTAAAGAAGGGACGGCAAAATCCGGAGTCCCCATAAAAACCACACGCATAAACCCAATCCTCCAAGACTTCAAATTTCTGCAGCACCTTCGCAGCCGCACCAGCGCATTAGTGCTTAGTGCTTAGTGCTTAGTCGCCGAACCTGCCTGATCGCTTTGATAACCTACTTGCGATATGTCTTCCTTGCCTTGTCGACGAATAGAACCCCGTCCAAATGATCGATCTCATGCTGGAGAGCACGAGCAAAGAGCCCCTCTGCCTGAATATCCACCGTTTCTCCCTGACGGTTGAGCCCTTGAACCCGTACCCGTGCCGCCCGGACAACATCCCCGGTCACCCCCGGAATGCTGAGGCAGCCTTCGGTTTCCACATCCTGATCCTCGCTTTGTTCCACAACCGCTGGATTAATAAGTTCAACTAACCCTTCACCCACATTTACCACGACAACCCGTTTGGAAATCCCAATCTGGGGAGCCGCCAAGCCTACTCCCTCCGCGGCATACATCGTATCCGCCATATTTTCCAACAGCTTCTCTATATTCGGAGTAATTTCACTCACCATTTTCGCCTTGTCTCTTAAAACGTCCGCGCCGATTTCCACGATTTGATAAACTGCCAATGTTGAGCCCTCCTTCTATACAAACGACACATCTTTAGTATTATATTCTACGGATTTAAGGGATTCACCTCAATATTTAAGACGATACCACTGCTGGCTGGGCCTTGGAAAAATTCGTCCACGGAAACGTGTAAAACGCTTCTCATGACGCTGATATCCTTGCCCTTGAGGGAAACCTGCCAACGAAATTGCTTTTTTAAGCGCGGCAAAACCGCTGGCGCTGGGCCCAGCACATTCAGTTCAGTATGCCCATCGTCGGGCTCCGACATACGTTGGCGCAGTATTGCCGAGACTTCCTGCGCCCCTTTGATTACCCGCTCTTCTTGTTCGTGCTGCAAAATCACCCGAATCACATTCGTAAACGGAGGATAAAGCCGCTCCTTGCGATAACGGATTTCTTCCCAGAAAAAGCCCTGAAAATCATGAAGGGACGCCCTGATGATGGCCCGATCCTCTGGCGCGTAGGTTTGAATCACCACTGCGCCAGGCTTGAAGCTGCGGCCTGCCCGCCCCGCCACTTGGGTAAGAAGTTGAAATGTTCGCTCCCGGGCCCGGAAATCCGGCATCTGCAAGGACTGATCGGCAGCGATCACCCCAACCAGAGTAACATTAGGGAAATCCAGCCCCTTCGCCATCATCTGGGTCCCGATCAGCACCAGAGCTTCTTGTCGCCGAAACCGTTCTAAAATCTCCTGGTGCCCGTTTAAACGGGTCGTGTCAAAATCCAGTCTCAGCAGAGGAATCTCCGGAAACATTGCCCTCAGTTCTTCCTCCACTCGTTCCGTCCCTAAGCCGAAGAAGCGGATATAGCGGCTGCCACAAGCTGGGCACTGATGCGGCGGTTTCTCCATATGGCTACAGTAGTGGCAGCGCATTTCCTCCACGTGGGTATGATAGGTGAGCGCCACATCACAGTCCGGACAACGAATCACATACCCACATTCCCGGCAGACCACGAACGTAGAATATCCCCTGCGGTTCAAAAAAAGCATACTCTGTTCGCCGCACTCCAGCCGCTCCCTCAGCTTAGCCTGTAAACTTAAGGAAAAGATGCTGCGGTTCCCAGCTGCGAGCTCCTCCCGCATGTCGATGATTTCCACGGGTGGAAGCACTTGCTTCTTGACCCTTTCTTTAAGCGTCACAAGCTGGATCTTTCCGGTCTGAGCAGCAGCATAAGCCTCTAAGGAAGGGGTCGCACTCCCTAAAAGTACCACCCCACCCCGCTGTTCCATCCGCCAACGGGCGACATCTCGCGCATGGTACTTAGGATTCTCATCCTGTTTATAGGCTGAATCATGTTCTTCATCCAAAATAATGAGCCGCAAATTCGCCAGCGGGGCAAAAACCGCTGAACGGGCCCCGATGACCAGGCACTTCCCTCCCGTCAGCATCTGAGTCCAAGCCGCCGCCTTCTCCTTTGGCTTCAACCCCGAATGGAGAATCAGCGTGTACGAGCCGAATTCTTCCTCAAGATAACGGTAAAGCTGCTGCGTCAGGGAAATCTCAGGCACCAGGAGAATCACATCCCCCCCATCCTGAAACACTTGACGGATAGCCCGGCGATAAACTTCTGTCTTGCCGCTCCCCGTAATGCCATGGAGAAGCAGCGTATGAAATTCCTGAGTTTTGAGTGCTTCTCCGATATCTTCAACCGCCTGATGCTGCTCCAGAGTGAGCACCGGGTTCGACCCCGACCCCAACACCGACCCCGGATCTTGGTTCAAACTTCTCGTTAACTCTGCTGCACGACCCGCTCCTGAGGATTCCTCTCTTTGAACTTTCGAACTGACAAGTGCCCCTTGTCCAGAAACGGAAGTCTTACCCTGCCACTGGGAAGCAAAGCGCGCCTCCAGTTTCACCCACCCCTGAGCCACGAATTGTTCCAACTCGCTCTTCCCAGCTCCGGCTCTTGCCAAAAACACCGGAACGGATAAGGCCTTGCGTCGGGAACGGAAAAGAACCTGAAGCCGGGCATAGGCCTCCGGATCCAGCCACTTCAAGGCCTGTACATCCGGATCCTCTGGGGAAGCGAGCGGAAGCACCCAATCTTCCACTTTTCCTTTTAAAAGAGGCCACACTGTATGTAAACTTTGAGCCACCGAGCAAATCGTTGTTTCTGAGAGCCAACGGGCCAGTTTCACAATCTCTTGAGGGATCGCGCCTTTGTCCAAGATCTGCAACACCGGGCGTATCCGTTTGTCCCCCACTTCCTCGGGCAAAGCCGCGCTGACGGCGACTACCAGAGCCTGAACCTGCCTCCCTTGCAAGGGAACGAGCACCCGCATCCCCTGTCTAATATCCAGCCCCTCTGGGATGAGGTAATGATAGGTTCGATCCAGGCGCCGATTGGTGATATCCAGCATGACTTCAGCATAGTTGTTTTCCAAACCAGCGCCCCCTTAGAATATCAATAAGAGGTGCAAATTGTGTTTCGCACTTGCACCTCAGCTCAGCGTCCCATCGCTTCTTTCTCACTATCTTATTATAAACCAAAGCATTTGAGAAGGGTGCGCAGAGCGTTTTCTTGCCTGTTAGATCTCAGCGAGCTGTTTCCCCATATCAGCAACGTCATAGCCGCCAATCCCCACGACCTCATTGCGGAAAGCAGGTGAACGCAGGATTTCCAGCAGAGCTTGAAAGTGCGGTTTACCCAGATCCTCCTCCCGCATGACGAGATCATAGCGTTCCTTTTGCATGGGGATGAATTCCACGGCTTGCACCTGCATGGCGGCTTTTTCGATTCCCAGTCCCACATCGGCTTCCCCTCGGGCTACCCGGCTGGCTACTGCCACATGGCTGGTTTCCTCCTGCCCATAGCCGTTGATCCGGCTGTGAGGGATGCCGAGTTGGCGCAAATGCTCATCCAGCAAAACCCGGGCACCGGAACCTCGTTCCCGATTGACAAAACGCAGGCCTGGTTGCCTCAAATCAGCCCAGGTATGAATGTTCTTAGGGTTTTTCGCGGCGACATAAAATCCTTCCATTCGGTAGAATAAATTAAAAACGACGGTTTTATGTCCGGGCACCAGGTGGCGGATATAGGGAAGATTGTATTCATTCGTATCGCCGTCCCAGAGGTGGGCCGTGACGACATTGGCCTGTCCGTGATAGAGAGCCGATAGGCCATCCATACTGCCTACATAATTGCGCAAAAAGCGGACATGGGGAAATCTCTTTTCCAAATGCCGCGTTAAAATATCCAGAACCAGGTCTTGGCCACAGATGATCAACCCTTCGTCGATAGATGAGGAGTTGGGGTTGATGTCTCGCTCTGTCTCAGTCTGGACATAAGCTGGGCTTACCGGCAATCGTTTGGCCTTTTGCTTATAATTCTCCAAGTCGGGAGCTTCAACCCGTACCTTGCGGCCGATCCGGTAAGCCGTTAAATCCCCGCGTTTGATCAATTCGTAAACCGTGAAGCGGGATATTTTTAGGATATTGGCGACTTCTTCCGGCGTGTATGAGATCTCTGTGGACAAACCGACTCACTCCCATAAAACACGCTCACTTCGCCAGAGTTTTAACTCCGTTTAAAGTTCGCGATTTCAAAAGTTCCTCTTGTAACTCATTATAACATATCGTATAATAATCCGTAAGTTCAGTTATGTTTGCTTATGTGCGTTTATGTAAGCTCATGTTCGTTCATGTAACCCTGAAAATTAAATATCTCGATCTCCGAGCCGGATTGTCCTAATGAGAAATCGATGGCAAGCGGCCTGAGCGTTTGCGCTCACGGGGTATGCCCGGAAACAGGCATGCCTTCACGTTTTGAGAAGGAGGTGGCTGGTTTGTTATATGCTAAAATAGCAGACAGATAAACTCCACATTCTTTTGTGGAGTTTTCTATTTGTGAGAAGAAAACAGGGTAATGTGTTCACCAATAAGACAGATTGAAGGAGGGACCCATGATGATAAAAAAGATCCACGTTTCATTTCTCATTGGCATGCTGACTCTGTTACCCCTGGTCGGCTGCGGAAGCGCGAGCAACCAAGGAACTGCCACCGGCACAGGTCAAGTCCACGAAATCATGATTCCAGCGGCAGCTAGCTTGCAAGCAGCCTTAACAGAATTGGCCAAAGACTATCAGGGAAAACATCCCGACGTGAAGCTGACATTTACCTATGGTGCCTCCGGTGTGTTGCAGCAACAGATCGAACAGGGTGCGCCCGCTGATCTCTTCATTTCTGCAGGCAAAGCCCAGATGGATGCTCTGGAAACGAAAAACCTCTTAGACAAAACCACACGAGTCAATCTATTGAGCAATGAACTGGTATTGATCACTGGGAAGGACAATCAGGCAATCAGCAATGTGGCGGATTTAAAAAAACCTGAAGTTAAAAAAATCTCGCTTGGCATTCCGGATTCCGTTCCGGCTGGCAAATATACGCAAGAATCCTTGAAATCTCTGCAGCTCTGGGATACCCTCCAAGCCAAATTTGTATATGCTAAGGATGTTAGTCAGGTTCTTAATTATGTCGAAACCGGTAATGCGGAAGCCGGCTTTGTCTACCGTTCCGATGCCATGCTCTCCAATAAGGTGAAGGTGGCTTATCCTGTACCGGACGGTACGCACAAACCGATCGTCTATCCGGCCGCCGTTCTGGCCCATTCCCAGAACAAAGAAATCGCGGCGGATTTTCTCCAATACCTGAGAAGTTCCGAAGGTAAACAGGTCTTTAGCCGCTACGGCTTTAAGATGTAAGGAGCGTTTACAGCCATGGATCTCTTCCCCCTCTATCTATCTCTGAAAGTCGCATCGTTCGCCACTCTGCTCGGATTATTGGCCGCTTTGCCCTTATCTTGGTGGTTTACGGAGCACTCCGGACGGATAACCCGGTTGTTCAATCCGCTCG
>JAJZPA010000202.1 GCA_021811425.1 Bacillota bacterium
AAACAACTGATCATTAGGATCCTGAAAAACCAAGCCAATACGGCGGAAAACCTCTAAGTTATCCCACTGGTTCAGTTCCTTGTCCCTCAATACCACATTGCCCGTCGTCGGTCTGAGCAAGCCATTGAAATGCTGGAAGAGCGTCGTTTTACCACAGCCGTTCGCCCCCAATAGGGCCACACACTCCCCTTTCCCTACCCTCATATCCACTTGATGCAAGACCTCGATGCCTCCCGGATAGGCAAAAGAGAGTTCCTTTACTTCCAAGACATCCATACTTTCCTCCACAACTTGTTTCGCAACATCCCATAGTACTTCTTTCATAAAAAATAACCATGAACTATCCATTCATAAAGCAGAATGAAAATGCACAGGAGCATTTTCAAAACCTGGCTGGCGTGAGCGCGAACCACGCGCCCTGGGCTGACACCCTTATTGTCCCAGCCAAACCCGAGTGACCAAAATAAACGCGAGCCCGAATGCAGACAACATCCCATCTTCCCGGGTGAACGTGCGTTGGTAAACAACTTGAATACTACTTCCGTTATAGCCCCTAGAAGTCATGGCTTGCCAAAGTCTTTGGCTCTTATCAAATACTCTTATAAAGAGAATGCCCCCAATACCGGCAACTGCCCAAACCCTCCGCCGCCATGTTCGGTAGCCTAAACGCATGCGCTGGGCCTTCTGCAAGCGTTCTAACTCTTCAAAAAGTATGAACAAAGAAGAATAACCCAATGTCATCACTTCAATGATACTTAATGGCACTTTGAACCAAGAGAGCGCATTGACCCATTCTTGTACCGGTGTGGATAAGGTTAAAAAGAGCATGACACTCATCCCGCCAAAGACGCGCGACGCCAGTAAAGCCCCTTGTACGGCTCCATCTGAATATCCTGTCAAGCGAAAAAAGATTAAATCCCATTGGAACCACAAAGCGTGCCCGCTCAAAAATATTTGTGTAATCCCAGTCAGAATGCTGACATAAAACACGGGGATCAGGTGTCGGCGAATCCGTGAACGTGGTACCCCCGCGTAAAGAAGGATACCAAGGCTCAGACACCCAAAAATAGCGGGAAGAATCCAGACCTTCGCACTTAATGCAGCAAACAACGCCGTAAAGGTGAGCACCAGCTTCACCCGTCCGTCAATGTCGCTCAATTTGGACTTTGGAGCTTCCATTAACATTGTGTGGGCACTCATCTTAACCGTCCTCCCATCCCAATCATGCTCCACCATTCCTGAGGAGATGGGAATCCTCGCTCTCATCTTTTGGCTCAACCCCAGGTTCGTCTTCGCGGTACGGCTTTGCGAAAAGATCCCGCCAGTTATAACCCAGCCAAAACCCTGCAACAGCTCCACCGACGGCAAAGACAAAGAGCAAAAGATCCCCTTTATCCGTGTTAATAAACGGAGGTCGTTGCCCCGCTCCAACCTCACTGGCATATTTGTCAGCAATAGAACCCACATGCTCATCCGCTCCTGGCATGGACAGTGGACTCGTCCCGAGGTAAATTAATAAAGCCACGAATAAGCCTGGGATAACCCATTTCAGGATGGATTTCCACCTTAAGCCCTTCATGCGAGCACTTGAATGTCTAATCATTTTGCTCCCTCCCCAGACTCCGTCTTTGGCTGAGGGCCTTCCCCCAAAACCCGCAATTGAATCAGGATATCCGGTCGATGATCGGCAATGTACTTCAAAGCGATACCGGTAAATAATCCCTCCAGAACGGCCAGGGGGGCCTGAGTTGGCAGAAAAGCCCCGAAAATTGCCAAAAACACCTCACTCAGCGGATGATTCCCGTGAATTGCCAAAGCCAACTGCGCAGAGGTTCCTAAATAAATTGAAATATCGCCGATAAGGCCTGCCACCAAGCCCGACCAGAAAAGGCTCATTTTCAGCATGCGCATCCCTTTGAAGAGCAACCAACCGACGAAGCCGCCAAAAACACCCATGGTCAAGGTATTGGCTCCTAACGTAGTCAGCCCACCATGGGCAAAAAAGAGAGCCTGAAATAGCAATGCCACCATACTGACCAGGGCGTTAACCCATGGGCCCAGCAAAATAGCCGCCAACGGAGTTCCTCCAGGATGAGAGCATGTTCCGGTTATCGGTACCGGAATTGGCAACAGGGAAACCAAAAAGACTCCCGCGGTCATCACTCCGGTCAATTGCTTCATCATCGGAATCTCTCGGCTCTTTCGGGCTAAGCTTTTGGCCCCGGCACCTACAAAAATAGCTGCTCCGACACTATAGGCTATCGCATAGGGAGCGGGCAGCAACCCTTCCGCAATATGCATCACATCTTCCCCTTTCTCCACTGCACAAGTATTCTCTGATTTTGCGGCCTTACACAACCATGCCGGAACCCAAACCTGAAAGTTTCTTCTTTTCAACCCCCTAGAACAAAAAAGATAAAAAGACAACCCTAGCTCCATCTGAGTTCAGAATGGTGCCATGGTTGTCTCGCTCGGCGTTCGTCTCCATCCTTAAGTACGCCCTCGCATGTTAAGTCTGAATCCCGCTTGCCCAAGACATTAACCCATTATCTGGGCCGGGCCACCCTCAGGAAACCCGAAATCATATCTAGAAGAATAATAGAACTCTCAAAATAAAAAATCCCCGCCACTAGAGCGGGGAGCAATCATCGTGCCACATCAGCCGCTGCCTCCATTCATCGTGGGTAAAGCGCATGCAAAGCAAGCAGGTCTCCTGACTCAGGTTCGTCGCCTTTCTGCCCCTTCCCAAGTTTCCTCAGTGGTCTCGGCAGAAGGCTCCCCCTTACAGTGGCGGGACCGCGCCGGATTCACACCGGCTTCCCTTTAGGTTCCTCAAAATCGCTTTAGTAGGAACCACTTGCTTCAGTTAATATTGAATTATAATTTATATTAGCATGTCCAACCCCTTCCGGTCAACCCAGAAAAACCTCCAAGATCCCCAAAAATCCTCGAAAGCCCTTGAAACCTTAGATCCCTGGAAACCCATTGTTCTCAATGAGAGTTGCCCAAATAAGATTAGGCTGGATTAGCCTGGCCATGGAATCACCCTGAGCGTTTTCCGGTCATGCTTTCGATAGGCAAGCACAACATAACAACGCTTGCCAGCTGTCGGTCATTGAACTGCGTCGCCTTCGCGCCTGCATAGTGGGCATAAATAAGGTTCATGGCCTCTTCCTTCTCCTGGCGCTCCTCGATAAACTCAACCGTGCCAAAACCGATAATGCTCTCATAGCGCATCGTCCAATTGCAGGGGTTCTCCCCTGGGATCGGTTCATTGATCTGATCGATCTCAAAGCAAACGCGCGGATTTTCCCTCATCATCTCGACCTTCATCCCCATGCTTGCCGCATGAAAATAAAGAACACCAGCTTGGTATCCATAACTCAGCGGAACAACATAAGGTAGACCATTTACAGCCATCCCCAACCGACAGACTGTGGCTTCACGCAAAATCTTCTCTAGCTGATCACGATCCTGAATCGCCTTATCTTCTCTTCGCAATGGCCTCGGCGTTCCTGGAACACGCATAATGATACTCTCTCCCACAGGTTATCATACCCCTTTCCCTAAGCACTAGGATCCTTTTTGGGTTCAACAGCCGCTATTAATTATCACTTCGACATTGCACGAATTTTTCCCTCTAATTGTCAAGTATGATTCCGGATAGTTCTTTCGCCTCCTCATACACTAAGATTGTCCGCGATCGTCCTATTTCTCGCCTGTTACCTAAACCAAAATCGTTGACAAGGAGTCGATCATGATGAACATTTTTCAGCGTAAGCTGTTAGGGCGGCTTCAGCACCATCCCGAAGGATGGCATCCTCTATTCATGAACCCTAACTACGAAACCTTGGATACCTTGCTTAACTTTCATTGCTTTGACCAGACCACTCATCTAGGCCCCTGGATTTTTCCGGTACTTCCCCTTTGGGAGCATGAAGCCTGCGAAGGAAATGAAGTTTTGGCTGAGATCATCCGTCAACTCGAACAGACAAGGCTAAGCCCACTTCAAACCGAGGACGAGTCGCTCCGTCCTGTCCTGCAACGCATTCGGATTCTGGCCTCGACACCTGGGCTTTTTCCCTTTGCCGCCGACTACATCCAAGAGAATCTACCGCGCTTTCTGGATTCGGCTGAGGTGCTGGCTGACCTTTCCGAGCTACAAATCATTTACTTTGCTCCCGAAGAAATTGAACCCCTCAGCGGGGATCTCAGCCGCTATCGCGTTTCCCCTTTAAGTCGACGCTATGTCCAGAACCTTTTCCACTCTGAACGCCAGGAAGCGATCTTATCTGTTTTGGCCAGCGTTGCCAAAAACAATCCTCTGCTTGGCACCTGCCGCCAGGCTTACGCGGTGATGCTGTCGCTGGAAAATGCTGAGCTTTGGGGCCAGAACCCATTCTGCCTTCGACTCATTGCCAACCGATTCTGGGAAAGACAAGCAGCTGATCAAGCGCAAGAATGTTGAGCCAAGGTTAGGTTTGCGTAGAAGATACAGAAAGAGGGCAATTTTTCCGCTCGCGCCTTGAAAGTTGAAGCTAAGATGTTAAAATAGGAAACAAAGCGAACGCAAAGCCCACATTTATCAGCTCATATCGAGGTTATCCAACTATTTACATATAGAAAAGGTAGAGGAGGACAAACCTATGCCAAACAAGGAAATGCTGCTCATCCCTGGGCCGACCCCCGTGGTCGACCCCATCTATGATGCCCTGGCGAGTGAGACCTGGGCTCACACGGATCCACGTTTTGTTTCTATCTTTAGCAATTCTCTCAAGCTTGCCAAAGAACTCTTCCATACGGATGGAGAAGTATTCGTTGTTGCCGGTTCGGGAACCTTGGCGATGGAAATGGCGGTTGTGAACACGGTAGCCCCGAGCGAAAAGCTGTTGGTGATTAGCCACGGCTATTTCGGCGATCGTTTTATGCTACTAGGACAAGCCCACGGGATTCAGGTCGAATCCCTGCAAGCAGAATGGGGCAAACCCGTCGACCCGGAAGCTGTTCGCGCTAAACTAGCCGAAGGTGGCTTCAAGGCTGTCACGGTGACCCATGTGGATACATCCACCGGGGTTGTGGCGGATCTTGATGCCTTAGTTCCGGTGGTTAAAGCAAGCGGGGCTCTGTTCATCCTGGATGGGGTCTGTGCAGCTGCCGCGATCGAGGAAG